>JBFFKD010000055.1:0-9922 GCA_041555595.1 Motiliproteus sp. | reverse complement strand
GATGATCACCGTCAGCAGTACCAGGCTGATACTGAGCACCGAAATCTGAAAGCTTTTGCTACGCCAGACAGACACCCACAGCGGCTCGGGTTCGGCAGGTGGAACGATCACAGGCCGGTCGATATATTTATCCAGCGTCTGGTAGTCGCCGTAGAAGCTGGTGAACACGCTATCGAGCGCACCGACCTGACGGCGCACCAATAGCTCCAGTTGCCAGGGGCTGCCGTGATCGAACTCATACTGGCTGCGGATGATGAAGATAGCGGTCTCTTTGAACTTGGGATAGCCGACTGCGATGAAGTCTTGGAACCGGTAATAGTCGGTGTCGTGGAAGCTGATCACCTTGCCGTGCTGCTGAATCTGGGTTCGATCGAAGATACCGCCACGGACAAAACCGTTGCCTTTGAACGAGTAGCGGCCGTTACCGAACACAACGATGGCATGATCGCCCTCGTTGAGCTCGCTCTGCAGCCAGGCGTACTGTTCTTCACCCAACAGGTTGAGGCCGATGGTGGGGATGTTCAGCGGCGCATACAGTAACTCGATAAACAGGTCGTCCTTCTGCTCGGCCGATGCCTGGTCGACCGTTTCGGCGTCGGTGCCGGTAAAGGCTTGATCGATCTGACCGCGTTTAAGCACCAGCGATCGGATCGAACCGTTGCCGACCAGGGTCGGCCAGTCGGCTGGCTCGAACACATCATGCTTGATGGTGGAGGGGGGCACGATGGTATCGGCTTCCAGCCCCGGTAGGCCGAGCGCGACCCCCACCTTTTTAGCCGCCCGCATAATGGTCTCGTTGACCACCATCACCGTTACGGTGGCGCCGGATACGGCATCGACGCTGATCACGCCCTCGGTCTCGTTAGCGGCACCGACCCGAACCCGATCGGTCACCGTCATCGCATCGTACTGGTCGACAAAATCGAACAGTTTCTGCTCGGGAATGCCGACCAGCAGGATCGGTTCGTGGTGTTCGAGCACCGCGCTATGAATGAATTTTCCGGCGGGGTCCATCATTACCAGCATATTGATGGGGGCACCTGAGTAAGCCGGGATATTGACGATGTCTTGTGTTTCAAAGGCATAGCCTACGATCTTGTCGGCTTGAGTGAGGGTCCAGACTGGTAGGCTATCGTCGCCGACCGGTGTTTTGTCGCCGATAAGGCTGTCGGGGAAATAGCTTTTGATAATGGGAAGAGGCGCCTTGGCAGCGCTGACGTTGACGATTGACCAGGCGGTGGTCGCGCACAGCAGCATCAGTATCGTGAGCAGAAATCGATAGCAAAATCCGGTCATTAACTCTCTCTCAGGACGGTGCTGCTAGTAAATAAAGCGTGCAACTATAAGCAACAATAGTCGACTAGATGAATATATGTGCTCCGACTGATCTTTTGACGTTGATCTAGGTCAATTGGTGGCGTCACCGTTGGTAGAGCCGATCAGACTTGAATTGTTGGGCGGCGTCATTTTGTCCAGCGACCCTAGCTGTTGGATTGAGACTCGATGCTTAACCGGTGCCGCAATAGACTTAATAGAAGGGATAGAACGGGCAATGTCAGCGGTTGCCAGTAACCATCAAAGCAGGTACTGCAGCGAGGCGATATCGCGCTTGTAAGGGTGTTTTCGTTGCTGCGGTTGGCTGGTCCGACCTATCATCTGTTGTGGCTACCGGTGTTTCGGTATCATCACCCTGCTGGTGTTACTATCAAAGCAGTTGTCTAGTCGATCGCTTTGATGATCTTGAGGTGCCGTCACACTGATGCGTAAAGTTGCCTATTTTAGTTTCGGATTGATCTGCTTGGTACTCGGCCTGATCGGGGTGGTATTGCCACTGCTGCCGACGACACCATTCGTCATTCTGGCTGCCTACTGCTTCTCTCGCAGCTCGGCTAAGTTTCATCGGATGCTACTCGACAACCGTTTGTTTGGTCCGTTGATCTGCGAGTGGGAAAAACATGGAGTGATCCCATTAAAAGTGAAATGGGTCTCCAGCACTATGATGCTGATCATGATCAGCTACCCGGTGTTGATCAAGCAGCTACCTTGGTGGGCAGATGCTTCGATGGTGGCCACCTCGCTGATCGCGTTGTGGTATATATGGAGCCGACCGTCACGGCCCAAGCCATCGCTGCAATCCGAGTAACAATCATCTTAGCCTTATCGTAAACTTTTAAACTGGATGGACGGACAGGGTCGTGCGGAGAAAGTTTTAACGGCTTTGACGCCGTTATCGGCAGCTGTTATCAGGCGCAGGTCAGGTTCTGTTGCATGTTGCTAGCTGACCGAGCATCGCGCGCAAGTGATAAGCTAACCTCAGAGGGGTTGAGCTGGTGAATTGACTTGTATCCAAGCGCCTGAATCCCTACATTGCCTTCCTCCCAACTAGATAGTAGCGCCACCATGAATCGACGTAAGAAGATCAAAAGTATTCTCGAGAAAAAAGATAAGAAAGCTAACGCTCGCAACCGCCTCAGTAACAAGCCGCGTTACGTCAGTAAGGCAGATCGCGAGAAAGCGGCGGCTGGCGACGCCGAGGTAATTACGCAAGATTGACAGACGCAGAAATGCTCCAGCAAATTACGGCTTGCTGCGCCAGGTTAAAGTTTTGGGTGTTCAGGTCAGGCTGATTGGCAGCGACACCTGGGCCTAGGTTGCGGCTTTACATCGACGGATACTCGAAGTGGTCTGCTTTGTTCCCTATTAAGCAACCGATCACCAATCAGCGCGGTTAGTCACTTGTCAGTCAGTACTAGGGACCGTCACACGATCCAGTGGCCCTTAACTATGGTGACTTAAGGTCTGCTATCAGGGCACCCCAGCAAAGGTCTGATGCCCGTTCAATCCGTGACGGCATAGCCTCTCGTAGCATGACCCTCTGTGGGTTGGAACAGAAGGCCACTTTTACCGGCTCAGTACCGCCGCAGATGATCGTCATGACAGATCTAGCTAGGGCAGGGGTTCTACCGTAACCGCAGCGCTCCAGTGACTACGGTCGCGCCCCCGAAGATTAACTATCGTCCGGTTCGTAGCCCAGGTTGGGTGCCAGCCAGCGCTCCATCTCTTTCATCTCCATCCCTTTGCGCTGGGCGTAATCCTCGACCTGGTCTTCTGCGATCTTGGCGACGCCGAAGTACTGACTGTCGGGGTGGGAGAAATACCAACCGCTGACGGCGGCGGTTGGCACCATCGCGTAACTTTCAGTCAGGCTGATGTTGGTGTTGGTCTCGGCGTCGAGCAGTTGCCACAACAGATCTTTCTCCGTGTGGTCGGGGCAGGCAGGGTAGCCGGGAGCAGGGCGTATCCCTTGGTACTGTTCGGCTATCCGCTCTTTGTTACTGATCGACTCATCACTGGCGTAGCCCCAGAACTCCTTGCGGATCCGCTCGTGCAACCGCTCGGCAAAGGCTTCGGCCAGTCGATCGGCCAGCGCCTTGGCCATGATCGATTGATAGTCGTCGTGATCGGCTTCGAAAGCATCGACCATCGCATCGAGGCCGATGCCGGTAGTGACGGCGAAACCGCCGATGTAATCGGCTTTGCCGCTGTCCAGTGGCGCAATATAGTCGGCCAGGCAGTGATTGTACTTGCCGTTGCCCTTCTGAGTCTGTTGGCGTAACTGGTGCACCGTCATTAACTCATCGCTGCGCGATTCATCGGTAAAAATGCGGATGTCGTCATCACCAACCTGATTGGCGGGGAACAGACCGATCACGGCGCGGGCGCGAAGCTTCTTGTTGCCAACGATATCGGCTAGCATCGCCTGAGCATCGGTGAACAGCTTGGTCGCTTCCTCTCCCATGGTTTCATGGCTAAGGATCTGTGGGTAGCGGCCCTTGAGCTCCCATGAGTGGAAGAACGGTGTCCAGTCGACGTAGTCAATCAGTTCGGCGATGTCGTAATCATCGAATACGGTGATGCCGGGGGTGTTGGGTGTCGGTGGCGTGTAACCGGCCCAGTCGATCGGTTGCTTGTTGTCGCGCGCCTTGGGCAGATTCACCCGGCGGGCGTCTTTCACTTTGGCGTAGTGGCGTTCCCGGGCTTCGGTGTACTCCTGCCTAATTTCGGCAGTGTAGGCGTCGCGCTTGCTGTCGCTAAGTAGCGCCGAGGCGACCCCGACACTGCGCGAGGCGTTATGGACGTATACGGTCGGTGCGCTGTAAGCCGGTTCGATCTTGACCGCAGTGTGCATCTTAGAGGTGGTAGCGCCGCCGATCATCAAGGGGATCTTGTGGCCTTGGCGTTCCAGCTCTTTGGCCATGTGAACCATCTCGTCCAGCGACGGTGTAATCAGGCCGGATAGTCCGATCAGATCGGCTTTTTCGCTGATGGCGGTATCGATGATCTTCTGTGCCGGCACCATTACGCCCAGATCGATGATCTCGAAGTTATTACACTGCAGCACTACGCCGACGATGTTCTTGCCGATGTCATGCACATCGCCTTTAACAGTAGCCATTACCACCTTGCCGTTGGAGGTGCTGGCGCTGCCAGCTTTCTCCTCTTCGATGTAGGGCATCAGGTAGGCGACCGCTTTTTTCATCACTCGGGCCGACTTGACCACCTGTGGCAGGAACATTTTACCGGCACCGAACAGGTCGCCAACCACCGACATACCATCCATCAGCGGCCCTTCGATGACCTGGATCGTGCGCTCGTACTGCTGGCGTGCTTGTTCGGTATCCTCGTCGATAAATTCCGTGATGCCTTTGACCAGCGCGTGCTCCAGGCGCTTATTCAGCGGCCATGAGCGCCACTCCTGTACCGCTTTGATGTCAACTTCGTCACCGCTGGTGTTGTACTTGGCCGCGATATCAAGCAGCGCTTCGGTGTTGTAGGCGGCGATCTCGATATCGCTATCCGGATCTGGTTGTGGAGTGCGATTGAGGATGACGTCCTCGACCCGGTCGCGCAGTTCCAATGGGATATCATCGTAGATCGCCAGCTGACCCGCGTTGACGATACCCATATCCATCCCTGCCTTGATCGCGTGATACAGGAATACCGCGTGGATCGCCTCGCGTACCGGGTTGTTACCGCGGAACGAAAACGATACGTTGGAGACACCGCCGGAGATCATCGCGTGTGGCAGGGTCTGCTTAATGGTGCGGGTGGCTTCGATAAAATCCACGGCGTAGTTGTTGTGCTCCTCGATTCCGGTGGCCACAGCGAAGATGTTGGGATCGAAGATGATATCTTCCGGCGGAAAGCCGACCTGGTCGACCAGCACCCGGTAGGATCGGGTGCAGATCTCAACCTTGCGCTGCAGGGTGTCAGCTTGACCGTCTTCGTCAAACGCCATCACCACAACGGCAAAACCATAGCGACGGATCAGTTTGGCCTGGTGGATGAATTTTTGTTCACCCTCTTTGAGGCTGATCGAGTTGACGATGCCTTTGCCCTGGATACATTTGAGTCCGGCTTCTAGAATCTCCCATTTGGAGGAGTCGACCATGACCGGAACTTTGGTGATATCGGGCTCACCCGCGATCAGGTTCAGGAAGCGGACCATCGCCGCCTCGGAATCGAGCATTCCCTCGTCCATGTTGATGTCGATCACCTGCGCGCCGTTCTCGACCTGCTCGCGGCAGATATCGAGCGCCGTTTCGTAATCCTGCTCTTTGATCAGTCGCTTGAACTTGGCTGAACCGGTAACGTTGGCACGTTCGCCGACGTTAACAAACAGCGTATCTGAGTCGATGTTGAATGGTTCCAGTCCAGACAAGCGACACTGTATAGGCAGCTCAGGCAGTGTGCGAGGAGGGTAGGGACGAATCGCTTCAGCGATCACCTTGATATGTTCGGGGGTGGTACCACAGCAGCCGCCGACAATGTTGAGCAGTCCTGACTGAGCCCACTCTCCGATCTGTTCTGCCATCTGTTCGGGGGTCTCATCATAGCCGCCAAATGCGTTGGGTAATCCAGCGTTTGGATGTGCCGAAACAAAGCTATCACTAACGCGAGAAAGCTCCTGAAGATAAGGGCGTAACTCCTTGGGTCCTAAGGCACAGTTCAGGCCGACTGCCAGTGGTTTGGCGTGTCGAATCGAGTTCCAGAACGCTTCTGTTGTTTGTCCTGATAGAGTACGGCCGGAGGCGTCAGTGATAGTGCCGGAGATGATCAGTGGCAGTCTCAAGTCATGCTCGTCGAAATAGGTCTCGATGGCGTAGATTGCTGCTTTGGCATTCAGTGTGTCGAACACGGTCTCGATCAACAATAGATCGGAGCCGCCTGTGACTAAACCGTCGATCGCCTCGAGGTACGATTCGACCAGGGCGTCAAAACTGGTGTTGCGCGCTGCCGGATCGTTTACATCCGGTGATATCGATGCGGTCCGGTTGGTTGGGCCTAGTACGCCAGCGACATAGCGTGGCTGGTCAGGGGTCAGGGCGCTGTATTTGTCGGCGCTGGCACGCGCAAGTTTTGCCGCTTGAACGTTGATCTCGTGGGTCAACGCTTCCATACCGTAGTCGGCCATCGCGATTGAGGTGGCGTTGAAGGTGTTGGTTTCGATGATATCGACACCGGCTTCTAGATAGGCATCGTGGACACCGCTGATGATATCGGGGGCGGTCAGTACCAGCAGATCGTTATTGCCTTTGACGTCGCTAGGCCAGTCAGCAAAACGCTCGCCACGGTAGTCGGCCTCCTCCAGTTTGTGCCGTTGGATCATGGTGCCCATCGCGCCGTCGAGGAGCAGAATGCGTTGCTTCAGACTGTTGAATAGAGGGTGGGACTGATTGTTCGACACAGAGAAAAATCCTTTAACGGCTAAGCAGGAAATAGCGGAACGGTACGATAAGCGACTATAAAAGTCGGGCATTGTACTGCGAAAGTTATCACAAGGGGCTGAATTTACTTCAATCGAGTATGAATTTGATTGGGGTTGATGCTTGATGTTTAGAGCATCACCGATGGTTTCTTGAGGGCGTCTGCTAACGAGTCATATTAGAGGTTGTCGTTGCAATGATGAGTTCGCTTTGGAATACTCGCCAGCAATTGCGGTGATAGGAAATATAACTTCATCACCGTCTGTTTAACTCTCGCAATCAGGATGTCGCGGGGTCTGGCATCGACGAGGCCAACTTCGTAATGGGTCGACTATGAGTCAAAAACAGCAATCGGCCAATGCGAGCCTGGAAAATTTGCTGCGCATCTTTACTGTCCCTGAAGCACCGGAGTCAACGCTGGGGCAGTTGGATCGTTCGATCTCGCAAAACCTAGCGGGCTTTTTGCAGCAGCATATTGTTGCCGAAGAGGTCGATCTGGCCGAGATCGAGAAAGACTTCCGTAATACTGCGATTCCAGAAGCGCCGTTATATGTATCGGAACAGACTCAGTTCTTACTAGATAAGGTGGTGTCTCAGTCGGTTCATACTTCATCTCCGAGCTTTGTTGGCCATATGACCTCGGCCTTGCCGTATTTTATGATTCCGCTATCAAAGATCATGATCGCGCTGAACCAAAACCTGGTCAAAACAGAAACATCCAAGGCGTTTACACCACTGGAGCGTCAAGTGCTCGGCATGCTGCACCGGTTGGTTTACGGTCAAGATGAACGCTTTTACGATCGATGGTTGCACGACGCGCATCAGCATCTGGGGGCGTTCTGTTCGGGAGGGACGGTGGCTAATATCACCGCATTGTGGGCGGCGCGTAACCATGCGTTTGGCCCGCAGGGTGATTTCAAAGGGATTGGTCAGCAGGGTATCTTCGCGGCTTTCCAACACTACGACTGCCGCGGTGCTGCAGTGCTGGTGTCTGAACGCGGTCATTATTCACTCAGCAAGGCCGCCGACGTGTTGGGGATCGGCCGCGATGGGCTGGTGGCGGTTGCTACTGATGGACGTAATCGCATTCGTCCCGATGCGTTAGAGGCCAAGCTGGCTGAGCTGAAAGCCAATGGGATTAAAGCGTTTGGATTGGTCGGCATCGCCGGTACTACCGAAACGGGGCACATCGACCCGCTTGATTGCTTGGCCGATATAGCAGTTGAGCATCAACTGCATCTGCACGTTGACGGTGCCTGGGGTGGGCCAACGCTGTTCTCTGATCGCTATCGCAATCGATTGAAAGGGATCGAGCGTGCGGATTCGGTGACATTGGATGCTCATAAGCAGCTGTATGTGCCGATGGGAGCTGGCTTGGTTGTATTTAAAGACCCTGCGATGCTCAATAGCATTGAACACCATGCTCAGTACATTATTCGCAAAGGATCAAAGGATCTGGGTAGCAATACGTTGGAGGGGTCTCGGCCTGGGATGGCGATGTTGGTTCACTCAGCGCTGCAGATCATCGGCCGACGTGGCTACCAGTTATTGATCAATGAAGGGATAGAGAAAGCGGCGGCGTTTGCCGATATGATCCGTGCTGATGATCAGTTTGAGCTAATTACCGAACCTGAGCTGAATATCCTGACCTATCGGTGGCGGCCTGCGTCGGCGCAAGGTTTGCTCGCTGGGGACTCTTCTGAAGCGCGTTGGGGGCTCAATGAGCTGCTTAACAGTGTCACCCGTTATATTCAGAAGACTCAACGTGAACATGGCCGAGCCTTTGTCTCACGGACACGGCTGACTCCTGAGTGTTACCAGGGGCAGTCGATAGTGGTGTTTCGAGTTGTTTTAGCCAATCCGCTGACGACGATGGGAGTGCTGCAGAATATTCTTGCTGAGCAGAGCCAAATTGCGACCGAGAGCGCATTACAAGATCGTGTATTGGCGATGGAGCAGCTAATCAGCGCTAACGGATGATTTAACTCAAATCTATAGACTTTCTGGTTATACAGCTAACAGCAAATACTCTACAATCCCTTGAATTTTTTGACGCTCGACACTCGATATTGCGCTGAATAAGACTGGTGTGGCTCTTGTGCTTTGGTGTGCGTAAAAGAATAGCAGACGTTGATTGGTAGTCGAGATAAAAGGGGCGGGCGAATATGGCAGTTTTTGAGATCAAGCATCCTCTGGTTCAGCATAAGCTGGGGCTGATGCGCAGAGAGGGGATCAGTACTAAGCATTTTCGCGAGCTTTCGAGCGAGGTCGGTAATCTGCTGACTTATGAAGCGACTCGAAATCTGGCGACAGAGCCTGCGGAGATCACGAGTTGGACCGGTGAGTCGTTAACGGTTGAGCATATCAAAGGCAAAAAAATGACCGTGGTGCCGATTCTGCGTGCCGGTCTGGGGATGCTCGAAGGGGTTCAGCAATTGCTACCCAGCGCCAAGATCAGCGTGGTCGGGCTTTACCGTGACGAAGAGACATTGGAGCCGGTGCCCTACTTTGAAAAGCTGGTGGGTGATATCGATGAGCGTACCGCGCTGATTATTGATCCGATGCTGGCCACGGGCGGTACACTGATCGCTACTATCGATATGCTCAAGAAAGCGGGCTGCAATTCGATCATGGGGCTGTTTTTGGTCGCCTCACCCGAAGGGATCGCTAAAGTTGAAGCGGCTCATCCCGATGTCGATATCTATACCGCATCGGTCGATCAGTGCCTGAACGATCAAGGATATATCTTGCCGGGACTGGGAGATGCTGGCGATAAGATTTTTGGAACCAAATAATTTCGTTCGAACTTTCTAAACATCTATGACGTTCGGTGGCGTTAGTGCTGGCCGATAGAGGAGAAATTGTATGTCGAGTCGTTTGCACCCCAGCATTCTAGGGGCCCAAATGTTATTTGTGGCCTTTGGTGCATTGGTGTTGGTGCCAATTCTCACCGGTCTAGATCCTAACGTTGCGCTGTTTACTGCTGGTCTGGGTACGTTGGTGTTTCAGTTTGTCACTAAACGTTCGGTTCCGATTTTTCTGGCATCGTCCTTCGCGTTTATCCCTGCCATCATGCACGGTGTGGCAACGTGGGGGATCGCCGGAACCATGTCAGGTTTGATCGCTGCCGGTATTTTCTACATGGCGTTGAGTGG
>JBFFKD010000054.1:0-9953 GCA_041555595.1 Motiliproteus sp. | reverse complement strand
GTATGGCGACTTTTAGCTGGTCGGGATCGAGCGTTGATATTACCGACTCGAATCAAATGGCGGAGTTAGTTGTTATTCAGAAAAATCTAGATGCCATCTCGTCGGCGGTGATGGCGTGTATTGATACGGGGCAGGACCATCGGGGCTGCTTGTGCCAGTACCAAGCGTTGGTGGGGGCGTTCAACGCGTCGGTTAAGGCGTTGTTTGCCGCCCATCCGAATCTGGGGAAACAAGACCTGGTGCAGTTCCCGGCTGCCAACGGGATGTGGGTAACGCAGAGTCTATTGTCGCTCCGCCAGCAAGCCAATTCACCGTTGTCCTGCCCATAGCGCTGCCCTTGCTCTTACGGTGTCAGACCCAGAAAGATGGCGGCTGCGGTCATACTACCAAGGTTGTTGGTATATCTTCCCGCGCCTGATCAGGGTATAAAGCGGCCATGAAAATTCCTAAACGAATACAGCCTCTGATCGACGACGGTGTGATTGATGCGGTCATCAGTCAGCTAATGAGCGGTAAAGAGGCCACAGTCTATGTGGTGCGCCGCGGCTCTGAAACGCTCTGTGCCAAGGTCTATAAAGAGGCGCATAAGCGCAGCTTCCGTCAGGCGGTGCAGTACCAGGAAGGCCGTAAGGTTCGCAACAGTCGCCGTGCCCGGGCGATGGAGAAAGGCTCTAAGTTTGGCCGCCATCAACAGGAAGACGCCTGGCATAACGCCGAGGTGGAAGCGTTGTACAAGCTGGCCAATGCCGGGGTGAGGGTGCCGAAACCCTATGGCTGCTTCGATGGCGTATTGTTGATGGAGTTGGTTACCGACGATGACGGTCAGGTGGCTCCGCGACTTAACGATGTCGGGATGTCGGCCGAACAGGCGCTAGAAGACCATGCGGCGGTCATCCGTGACGTCGTTAGGATGCTCTGCGCCGGACTGGTGCACGGCGACCTGTCTGAATTCAATGTCTTGGTCGATTCCTACGGCCCGGTCATTATTGACCTGCCGCAGGCGGTTGATGCAGCTGCCAACAACCACGCTCAATGGATGCTAGAACGTGACGTCGATAATATGACCAACTACTACGGTCAGTTTGCCCCCGAACTGCTGGGTAGTCAGTTCGGTAAAGAGATCTGGGCGCTTTACGAGGCCGGCGATCTGCAGCCTGATTCTGACCTGACCGGCGTGTTTGAAGATGACGCTCAAGAGGCTGATGTTGACGCGGTGCTGGAGGAGATCAAGGCTGCCTTTGCTGAAGAGCAGGCTCGGTTGGCACGGATCAACGCTGCTGAAGAGGATTGATAGCCGTTGCAGCCAACCGCTATCACAATGATTTGGTCGCTGGAGACCGACACGCCGGTCGATGAGGCGTTATCCAAGGAGCTGATACAAAACCAAATTCGGGACTGAAGTAGGTCGTGATTTTCTAGTCATTGGTTCACCTGTAGATGTACGAGGTGATGCTATCACCTCTACTCAGGTGGCCAAATTCACTGTGCCATACAGTTATCGTTAATGATGCTGATAACCTTCTTGCTGGCGGTACGCAAACAGCTGCGATTAACAGTCGTGGATCCTGTTTAGTTCATTTTAGACAGCGGGGTCGGATTAAATCGGTTGTAAATGCTCCCGGCAGTAGTGTTCTAAGCAATCACTGAGCCGACGGCTGATGTCGGTGGTTAGATTCCACGAGTGCCAATACAACGGTACGTCCAAACTATCGCCTGGACTGATTTCACACGCCTCTCCCTGGTCGATCAGGGGTTGGCTCTGTTGATCCGGCACCATTCCCCAGCCATAGCCGCGTAGGATTAAGTCGATAAAACCATGCGGTGAGGGCACCCGGTGCCGCGGGTAGTCACCGTCGATGGCAAAGAAGGTTTTCAGATAACGATCTTGTAGTTCATCTTTCTGGTTGAATTCGATCGCCGGAGCCTGCAAGAACTGCTTTGGATCGATGCCGTTACGCCATCCGGCGGTGTCTGTCTGGGCATGGCTAAAGTAACGTTGTTTGAATTCGATGCTGGCCAATGCGCGGTAGCGGGTTATCCCGAGCGGGGTGCAGCTGGTTCCCTGCATCGGTTGGTCGCTGGCACTGATACAGCCGATGACCTTGCCTTGGCGAAGAAAATGATGGGTTTGGTCCTGATCGTCGACTCTTAGCTCCAGTAATAGCTTCGATTGCTGCATCAGAGGTGCCAGTGCGGCTAGAAACCAGGTCGCCAGCGAGTCAGCATTGAGGCCGATCGCCAGCTTGGTAAATCCCTGGTCCTGGGCATCACCCAGCGATTGCAACAGCTCGCTCTGCAATAGGCTGATCTGACGATAGTGGCGAAGCAGTTGCTGGCCGGCTTCGGTCGGCCGAAGTGGCTGAGCGCGGATTATCAGGAGCTGGCCAAGAGACTGCTCCAGTAGTTTGACCCGTTGCGATACGGCCGACTGGGTTAGGTTCAACCGACGGGCGGCCTTGTCAAAACTCTGGGCTTCGATCACGCTGGCGAGCGCTTGCAGTTGGCGGTAGTCGAGCATTGCAGATCTTCCAAGTCGGATGGTTGTGTTATTAGTTTTTCTAATCCAAGTTAAATATTATTAGTTTTACTGGTTTGTTGCGATCCCCTAAGCTGGGTTTCCTATTCACGCAACGATGAGCCTTTTACGATGAGCGCCAGCCTGCTATCCCTTCCTGCTCCGTTTTTTACCGGTCTGGCGACCAGCGCCGGGCTGATCATGGCGATCGGGGCGCAAAACGCTTTCGTGCTGAGTCAGGGAGTACGGCGTCAATACCATTGGCCGATCGCTGGCGTTTGCGGTCTGCTCGATGCCGTGTTGATCACGCTCGGCATCGCCGGCATGGGCGTGCTGATCAGCGACTCGCCGTTGGTATTGACGCTGGTGACCTGGGGTGGGGCGCTGTTTCTGCTTTGGTACGGCGCCAATGCGCTTCGGTCGGCGTTGAAGAGCGAAACGCTGGAGGTGCAGCGCGGTGGGCTGACATCGTTGCGTTCGGCGTTGTTGACCACACTGGCACTGAGCCTGCTCAACCCTCATGTGTACCTCGATACGGTGGTGCTGCTGGGTAGCATTGGCGGACGTTATCCGGAGCAGGGTAAGTATTGGTTTGGTGCCGGGGCTACGCTGTTTTCGTTTATCTGGTTCTTCTCACTGAGCTTGGGTGCGCGCTGGTTGGCGCCACTGTTCCGTAAGCCGATCGCTTGGCGGGTATTGGATGGTTTGGTCTGCTTGATGATGTGGACGCTGGCGGGGCTGTTAATCGCCGATGCTCTCTAATTCGTCCTTGTTGCCAACGACAAAGAATTAAACCGTCGCTTGACGGCGTTCGATGCGGTGGCGGCGATCGGATTGGCTGGCTAAGACCACCCCTTCGAGCGCGGTGGCATAGGGTCCTCTGCGGTCATCGATACGTCGATCCTGATGATGGCTGTAGTGACACTTGCAACTGCTGTGATCGCATTCGGGTAGTGGAATGGCCGGTGCTTGCCGGCAGAGAAACGGTTTTCCCTGCAGCGCTTGGGCCGCCTGGCAGGCTGATAAAGAGGATTTGATCTGTACGGCATGATATTTCGATCGGGATTGTTGTTTTTCCATCCGTACGGTTTTAATGCGGAAGTTATCGCGAGTCTTGGAGCGCAACAGCATAAAGCCAACAATCAGTGCGGCAAGGGTCAGCAACACTAGGGCCAGGGGGGACATGAGGCACCTCGGATACAGTCTGGGAATCATCCGTGTCTCTGAGATTTTCCATCTGGAAAGTTTAGACCATAGGGGGCTAGGGCGTGAAAGTTGTAGATGGTTCGGATCGCGATAGGTCTATGGCATACTCGCGCCCTTTTTTAATGAACACTCAGTTGATGGATCTATAGTGATGGGAATGGTGCGGAACTCTGCGATAAGTCTGCCGGTATTTAGTTTGATTGCGGCGATGTTGCTGTGGGCAAGCTCGTTTATAGCGTTGAAGTTGGCATTTGAGGTCTACGATCCGATGCTGGTGATTTTCGGCAGGATGTTGATCGCATCGATCTGCTTCTTGCTAGTGGTTCGAAAGATTGCCACGTTTGAGTACCAGCGTTCAGATATCAAGTATCTGCTGCTGATGGCCGCCAGCGAACCCTGTCTTTACTTTCTGTTTGAGGCGGCGGCATTGGAGAACACCAGCGCGTCCCAGGCGGGAATGATTACTTCGCTGCTACCGTTACTGGTGGCTATGGGTGCCTACTGGGTTTTCGCCGAGCGGATTCATCGCAATATGCTGGCCGGTTTTGTCATGGCCATTATCGGTGCGTGTCTGCTGAGTGCGGCCGCTGAAGCGGACGCCAGCGCACCCAACCCGTTGCTGGGGAACCTGCAGGAGTTTATGGCGATGGTTTGCGGGGCCGTCTATACCCTGAGTCTGAAACATCTGGCGACCCGCTACTCAACCTGGCTGTTGACGGCGGTGCAGGCCTGGGTGGGTAGCCTGTTCTTTTTGCCGTTTCTGTTCCTGCCGAGTACTCAACTGCCTGACCCGACCTTGGCCAGTGGCTACGACCTGCAGGGGATCGGTGCGATCATCTATTTAGGCACGCTGGTTATTGGCGCCTATGGTATGTATAACTTCGCGGTGTCGCGTATTCCGGCCAGCCAGGCATCTGCCTATATCAATTTGATTCCGGTATTTACGTTGTTGATGGCGATGTTGTTGTTGGGGGAGAGTCTTAATTTGGCTCAGTGGCTGGCATCGATGCTGGTGTTTGCCGGTGTCTGGCTGAGCCAGCGCAAGCCGGCCGAGTCGGTGGCATTAGCGCAACAGGTTTGAATTTTCAGATTTTATCGGGGCCAGTCATCGCCATCCGGTGGTCTGTGGTATAACGGGGTTATCCAGCCCATATCCGATGTTCTGGACTTTTATCATCACCCTGTTAGCGATTGCACAGGCTGTTGTGGAGGACGCTGATGTATCGATTGCCCCAGTTAACCCCGAGTCAGACATTAACCCGCATTGCTGTGCTGACCAGCGGTGGTGATGCGCCGGGAATGAATGCCGCGATACGAGCGATTGTGCGCGCGGCGGCCTCACAGGGAGTTGAGGTCTTTGGTGTCTATCGCGGCTATAGCGGTTTGGTTGACGGAGATATCCGACCGCTGAACTCGGCCTCGGTGGCCAATATTTTGCATCGGGGCGGCACCTGTCTCAAGAGTGATCGGTGCGAGGAGTTTCATTTTCCGGCGGTGCGGCAACAGGTGGCTAAACGGTTGCGCCAGTTGGCTATCGATGCGCTGATCGTGATCGGTGGCGATGGCTCGTTAACCGGAGCCCATCTGTTCCAGCAGGAGACCGGATTTCCGGTGATCGGCCTGCCGGGAACGATAGATAACGATATTACCGGCACCGAGGATTGCATTGGCTTCGATACGGCGGTTAATACGGCTCTGGAGGCGATCGATCGAATTCGTGATACCGCCAACTCACACGACCGGTTGTTTTTGGTCGAAGTGATGGGGCGTAACTCCGGTTTTATCGCCGCCGAGGTCGGGATCGCTGCCGGTGCAGAGTTGGTTCTGATTCCGGATCAACCGGTTGAGATCGATGCGATCCGCGCCAGCCTCGACCAGAGCCGGATTAAGGGTCGGCTCAGCAGTATTATTGTGGTGGCCGAGGGTGATCCGGGCCGAACTCAGGCGTTGGCGGCGGATCTACAGGCCAGTGGTTACGAGCCGCGTGTCTGTATTCTGGGCCATACCCAGCGTGGAGGAGCGCCGACCGGGCATGATCGGGTGTTGGCATCTTGTCTGGGAGCGATGGCGATCGTCCATCTTCAAGCCGGTATCAGCGACGTGATGCTAGCGGTGCAACGCGATGAGATTGTGGCGGTACCGTTAAAGCAGATTCTCGAGCCTCGTCATTTTGATAGCACGGTAATGCTTGACCTGGCACGCCAACTGCGCGGTTAATCAACCAGCGAACCCGTTTTTATTTTTATGTAAGGAACAATCGATGCCGATCACGGTGAAATTTGAATTGGAAAAAACCGTTAAACACAGCGTGAGATATAAAGAGGTTGTGGAACAGGGGCGGGCTCCGCTGCTGGGCTCGCTCTATGTGCAGAAGTGGTACGCCGGCGATGCCAAAGAGCTGACGGTTACGATCGCCAAACCGGATGATTCAGATAGTTAAGCCGATAGCAACGCGCGGCATTCGCGTCCAACCAACATCAGTCTATGGATCAACGATGAAACCCACTCAGCAACAGCTTAGCGACTTTCTGGCCCGCGAGTTTCCTCAATCCACTGCGACCATCGATACCCTAGGTGAGCGCTGCTGTACCCTTCGTCAGCAGATTGGAGATGAGCATCTGCGGCCGGGTGGGACCGTCTCGGGGCCGGTGTTGATGGAGCTGACCGATGTTGCCGTCTATGTCGCTATTCTGGCCGAGATCGGCATTGTGGCATTGGCCGTGACCACCAGCTTGAACATTAACTTCCTTCGAAAGCCGTCTGCTGACCGTGATGTGGTTGCGGTGTGTCGGTTACTCAAAGTGGGTAAAACGCTGGTGATCGGAGAGGTTTCGCTGTTCTCTGACGGCGATGACCAGCCGGTTGCACACGCGGTGGCAACCTATTCGCTTCCCAAACGTTGAGTCGGTGCCGCGGTTAAGTCCGGCTTAAAATATCAGCGTTTGAACCAATAGCGCCAGCGCACTGCCGGTGCATAGAATCAAGATCGCTGGCCGCATAAACGTCGGCTTTAACGCGTGGCGAAGCTTCATGCCAAGCCAGACTCCGATCAGCGTTGCGGGTAGGAAGTAACTGACGTAGATCCAGCTTTGCTCGGTCACGAAACCGCCAGCAGCCATCCCCCCCAGCGAAACCAGGCTGCCGATGGCGAAATAGGCCGATAGGTTGGCGCGAACGAAATCCCCTTGTTGCTGCTGATAAAGCAGCGCGATCGGCGGCCCGCCAATGCTGGTTGTGGTGCCGCTGAGGCCGGAGAAGAAGCCGGCGATGATATGGTTGCGGCCGTTGGGTTCGGCACTGATGTTGAGCAAGCTCAGCACCACCGCGATCAATACGGCGCAGCCGATAAAGACCTTAATCCCCTCGATACCGGTGATCGACATTAGCCAGACGGCCAATACCGTACCGGGCAGGCGGCCGATCAGCGCTAGCCACAACACCGGCCATTGAATGTCACAACGGTGAACCCAGGCCGATATGGCTAACTGCACAAAGGCGATCATCACGATCGGAGCAGGCACCATCGCAGGATCGATCAGCACCAGAAACGGCACCGCGATCAATCCCAAACCGAAACCGATAGCCGTTTGGACCATCGAGCCAACGGCAATGATGACGCAGGCCAGGGCTACTAGCATGGCGATGGCTGCGGATTGTTGGTCAAGTTCAAGATCCGCTGCAGCCGACGAACTGTTGCCAATCTATCAGTAGCGCTTTGAAATCATCGAGGCCGCAGTGGGCTCTTGATTCGGCATCGAAGTAGTCCAGCTGGTCACCAAACTCTTGTTCTTCGCTATCAGGGTCTTGGCTAAGGTGACTGTCGGTGAACAGCGAGTGGGCCTGGACCAGTGCCTGCTCGGGCGACAGTTGTAGCGAGTACTCAGCGCCTTCGAGTTCAAACTCCCAGCTGCGACGTTGCTGAATGCGTTCGATTGCGGCCAGCAAGATGCTGATCCGTGAGCCGTTAGCGCCGATCTCGGCAGTTAGCCAATAACCAAGGGCGGTGTGTTCCATCGAGAATCGAGCCACGTAGTCGTGGATGGGGTCGGTGCTGAAGTGGTAATCCATAAGTTTTTTACAAGTTTTACAAGGGCGTTATGCAGGAGCGCTATTGTATGCCAACCGCCCTGAGGGCGCTCTGTTTTTGACGGGTACGGCGAGCGACGGAGATTTTCATCGACACGGCTGTTAAACGCATTCTTTTTGCTAAAACGTAAAGGGGTGGGAGAGTTGTGGGTCTTTGCTACGACTTGACAGCAGAAATAAAAATTGAAACTATCGGCCACCGTTTGAGTCAGATCAAAAAGTCTGGCCACCGCAATGGATGCAACATTGATTATTCATTACCGCCAATCACAGCTTAAGCACGCAAGCCACATCAACATCTTTGTCATGTTGCTGATGCTGTTTGTGGTCAGTGGCCATTGCTCCGCTGCTATGGCGATGGGGGCCAGTCTGGCATCGGCTGAACCTCAGTTGGTCGAACCGATCTCATCCGGTCACTCGGGCCATTGCGATAGTTCTAACAGCAGCTCTGACTCGGACCATACCAGCCAAGAGGGTCATGGCTGCTGGGATAATCACTGTCCCGAGTCAGCTACCAGCTTGCAGTTTCAATCGTTTAAGCAAGTAAAAGACAAACAGGACGATGCCAAGCCGTTAGTGGCGGCGTTGAATCCTTTACCACCGAGCCGTGCCGGTCCCTGTGGTCGCGCGACTGCTCTCCCCTCGACCGATTTTATTACCCCTCCGCTGTTTTATACCCTCTGCGTTCTGCGCCTATAAGTTTTCACACCTTCGGTCTTAATCCCTTTTGGATGGCCGTTCGTACTGTTTCGCGTCGATTTTTTGATTAGATCGTTTTTGAAATAGGCAGTCTTTGTTCTAGCTGAAAATGCCTCTGGCGATTCGCCTGCTATTAGCAAAGCTCTGTACGCAGGAATGTCCTGATGTGTACCGTTGTAAAACTTGTTCCAATGTTCGTGACTTCCGTTATTGCACCAGCCACGGCTCGATGGGTTGTGCTGTTGGGAGTATCGCTGACGCTTACCCTGCCTGTTTCAGCTTCGTCGCTGACGCTATCGCAAGCTCAATATAAAGCGTTAACGGATAGCCCTCGACTGGCCGAAATCAGCGCTCGTTATGATGCTGTTCTGGAAGTTCCCGAGCAGGCCGCTGCGCTGCCCGACCCTACGCTGACCATTGGCTTACTGAACGTGCCGACCGACGGCTTTGCGCTGGATCAGGAAGCGATGACTCAGTTTAAGGTCGGTTTTCTGCAACCGATCCCTTGGTTGAGCGAGCGCGAACTGTCGCGCTCTTCGGCGCAGCATATGGCCGATGCTACCGAGGAGGAGTTGAAGGAGGCCCGCAATCGGCTGCGGCGTGATGTGACTCGCAGTTGGTGGTCGCTGTATTTTATCGATCATTCACTGGCGGTCGTAACCAACAACCTGCAGCGACTGCGCGAGTTCAATCGGATTGCTCAGAGCCGCTACCGGGTCGGAAAGGGCTTACAGCAAGATGCCTTGCTGGCGCAGTTACAGCTCTCAGCGCAGTTGGAGCAACAGCTCGACTTGCAGGGCCAGCGTCGTAATCGAGTCGCTCAGCTTAACGCCTTGCTGGCTCAACCCTCTGAACAGATTATCGATATCGACCTAACTGAATCTCCGCTATCGCTAACACTACCCACGCTGGATCAATTGATCGATAGCGCCTTGCAGCAACGGCCATTGATTCGCCGGCAGCAACGGTTGGTCGATGCGGCCAAAGATCGACAGGAGCTGGCTCGCGAAGAGCTGTCACCCGACCTGGTATTCGGTGCATCGTATGGCTTTCGGCAGGATACGCCTAGTGGCGCATCACGAGCCGATCTGGCCTCGATTACGCTCGGTATCAAGCTACCGCTCTATTCGGGTTCCAAGCAGCACAAAGCGATTAAACAACGTGGCGCTGAACTCAGTAGTCGCAAGTTGTCGCTCTACGACACTCAACTTCGAGTGCGCTCTGAGGTGGTGCAAGCGCTATCGGACTACCAACGCGCTGATGAGAAAAGCGCGCTATTGCAACAGGGCATGATCCCTCAATCCAAGCAGACGGTTGCCTCGATGCTATCTGGTTATCAGGTCGGCAAGGTCGATTTCTCGGCGCTGATTCAATCCCAACTGATGGTGAACCGACTGCAATTGCAGTATTGGAAGGCGGTCAGTGATGGCCAACAGGCGCTTGCTAG
>JBFFKD010000053.1:0-10047 GCA_041555595.1 Motiliproteus sp. | reverse complement strand
TTTGCTGAGAGGTCGGCCGGACTCAACCCCAGCTCTGTTGCCAATCGCTGGTTGAGGTGAAATAAAGCGGGGTTGATCAGTGGCTGTGGCTGTACTCGTGCTGAAAAGTCGCCCTGTTGCTGGACTGCTGCGGCGGTTTGTTTGGCTCCCAAAGTATCTTGTACTGGGCTTTCCAATTCCAAGTAATGGCAGGGTTGCAACGTGTTGGCAGAGAACATAGTGAGGGTCCATGGCGGGGTCTGATTAATAGCTAACCAAAATAGTTGGTTATTATCAACGGCCGATTTGTGGGGTTTAACGTAACTCGGTTGATCTCCCTATTCAGTCGGAGTTCTGTTTGTTGGCAAAGGGGTGCTATATATAGGGTCTATTGTGTCACTCGATAGCAGGAGATAAGTGATGGTTGGGAAGCAGGAGTTTGTGGCCATGGGGGCGGCCTCGCTGGTTCTGATTGCCATGTTTGGCAGTACCGTTCAGGCCGGTTCATCGTTGCCGGCTGAGCCGTATGGCAAAGACTCTGACGCGGGTTCGTGCGTGGTTTGTCACAGTCTGGAGAAGAATGGTCCGTTCCGAAGTGCACCCAATTTATGGGGCATCGTTGATTCGCCCAAGGCTGCCGATGGCAGTTTTGGTTATTCGATCGCTTTGAAAAAGAAGGGTGGCGACTGGACCGAGCAGGAGTTGGATAAGTTTTTCAGTGGACCATCGAAATTTGTGCCGGGTACCAAAAAGACGATGGCCTCGATTAAAGATCCACAGCAACGTAAAGAGATTATCGAGTATTTGAAAACCCTGAGCGATTGAGGCGGGTTTATAGCGAGGTCGATAGATCGGGCTGACAGTCTGGATTGAATCTCAAGATCGAAAGTCCAGGTCGATAGCCCATAACTCAAAAAGGCGAGCCACAGGTGAAGTGGCTCGCCTTTTTAATGGGCGCTTGTGCGCCCGAGCAGTGATTAGACGAACATCACCACTGCCGCCAAGCCAACCACGCTCAGGACGATGGTATATGGCAGTGCCATGATCACCATCTTCATGTAGGACAGGCGAATCAGTGGTGCAACAGCCGAGGTCAATAGGAACAGGAAGGCTGCCTGACCGTTCGGGGTTGCCACACTTGGCAGGTTGGTGCCGGTGTTGATCGCAATGGCAAGCGCATCATAGTGTTCACGAGTGATCTTGCCCGCTTCGAATTGAGCCGCCACTTCGTTGATGTAGACGGTCGCTACGAACACGTTGTCACTGATCGCCGACAAAATGCCGTTGGCGATAAAGAACATCGCCGGTTGCACGCCCAGGTCCATCGCCAGTACCGATTCGATGATCGGGCTGAACAGATGTTGGTCATGGATTACCGAAACGATAGCGAAGAACACCACCAATAGCGCGGTGAACGGCAGTGCCTCTTCGAACGCCTTGCCGATCTGGTGCTCTTCGGTAATGCCGTTGAAGCTGGTAACCAGCACAATTACGGTCAGACCGATCAGGCCGACTTCTGCCAGGTGCAGCGCCAACGCGATGATCAGGAAGGCGGCAACAGCAAATTGCACGTACAAGGCAATCTTGTCGCGCTTGGTGCGCTTGGCTTCTTCAGCGGCGTCGAACTCCTGCAGGATGCGGAATACGTTGTCGGGGATCAGCGCGCCGTAACCAAAGACTTTAAAGCGTTCAACTACCACTACGGTCATCAGACCGAACACCAATACAGGCATCGAAACGGGTGCGACCATAACGAAGAACTCGATGAAGTCCCAGCCCATCTTCTCGCCGATCAGCAGGTTCTGCGGCTCACCCACGATGGTGCAAACGCCACCCAACGCGGTGCCGACGGCGCCGTGCATCAGCAGGCTGCGCAGGAAGGCGCGGAACTGGTCCAGTTCGGTTTTGGTGTTGTCGGTCAGCGCATCATCGGTGCTGTGGTCGTGGTCGTGGTGGTAGTCCTTACCCGAGGCCACCTTGTGGTAGACCGAGTAGAAGCCGACACCGGCGCTGATCAGTACCGCCGTCACGGTCAGGGCATCGAGGAAGGCCGACAGGAACGCGCCCATGAACGAGAACAGTAATGAGATGTAGATCTTCTTACGTACGTTCAGCAGCAGCTTGGTGAAGACATACAGCAGCATGCTCTTCATAAAGTAGATGCCGGCTACCATGAACATCAGCAGCAGGATAACGGGTAGGTTCTGTTCAACTTCATGCAGCAGCTGCTGCGGTGTGGACAGGCCGATCACCAGCGCTTCGATGGCCAGCAAGCCACCAGGTTGCAGCGGATAGCACTTGAGCGCCATCGCCAGGGTGAAGATAAATTCGAAGATCAAAATCCAGCCGGTGACCACGGGGCCTGCGACGACTAGAAGGATCGGGTTGATGATCAAGAAAGCCAAGATGGCTTGCTTGTACCACATCGGCGAATTTCCAAGGAAATTGCGCACAAAGGCTTGCGTGAATGTGCCTGTCATTCTGAATTCCTACACCAGCGGGTTATTGAGAAGGGCGTTATGGATACCGAAAGTTCGGTATTTTTATCGTTATTATCGTGGGCCGACCGGGATTGTATGGAGCCCTGAAACGGCCATTTAAATAGCCGTGCAGAGCGCCTCTTTAGGCGGCGCGGTATCATAACAATTTTGATATGGCGCTGGAACTAAAACTACGTTTTGGTGGATTAAACGCGTCTAAAGTTTATAGAGTCAGGGGTTTAAACCGGGCTAAAAGTGATATATGTAAATATATCGCTATAGGTTTATCTCAAGCTGGCGGCCGGTGCACAAAAAATTTGGCTTGGATATCGCTGATCAAGCGACAGGGGCTGTCGGTAGGCTAAGGCTCAGTGGCTAGCTCCTGGGGGGGGCATCAACAGTCTGTCGTTGCTGATACTCCAGGCTTTGCATCTCAAATAACCGGCTGCGGGTTCGCTCGAAGGCGAAGGCTAAAGCGCCGCCGGGGTAAAGCTGATCGATCCCGACCTCGCAGGAGGCGATCAGAATGACTGAGCGGTCGTACAGCTCATCGATCAGACTGATAAAGCGACGGCTGAGGTCCTCATTGCGCCCCAGAAAGCGGCGTTGGTTGGTGGTTGACGCGGGTCGATCTTCGGTTCCCTGAACCACCCAGTGATCGTGTTCATCTCCTTCAAGCGCTGGAATGTCGGAGATGATCAGGGTGTTGAAGCGGTCGGCCAGATCGATATAGTCGAGTTGGCTTCTGGGGCCATCGCACAACGCTTTGAAGCTAAACCAGGCGATGCGTTGGTGGTGAGCCAGGCAGGGGATGTCACGCCCTAATACACTCAAGCTCTGATCGCCATCGTTAGCGATGCCGCCAAACTGGACGAACAGTTGTTTGAGTTGCAGTGGTGTTGATGGGGAGTTGCTGGGTAGAAATAGAGCACTCTGATGGAGCTGGCGAAGTCTGTGGTCCCTGTCACCCCCGATCGAGTGGATCAGGCAGTGTTGCTTGATCGCTTGGATTGCGATCAGAAACCGTTGTCGTTGCAAACCGTCTGGATAGAGCTGGTCCGGATGCTGGTTGGAGGTCGCGACTAGAAACACACCGCGTTGAAACAGTTCGATAAATAACTTGCCGAGCAGCATTGCATCACCGATATCGCTGACAAAAAATTCATCAAAGCACAGTACCCGGGTTGAGCGAGCGATGCGTGTCGCGATCAGCGCCAGTGGTTCAGCCTGGCCGTGTAACTGTGCCAGATCCTGATGAAGCTGGCGCATGAAGTGGTGGAAGTGTAAGCGTTGCTTGTGTGGTTCCGGAACTGTTTCAAAAAACAGATCCATCAGCAATGTTTTACCGCGCCCTACCGGCCCCCATAGCCATAAGCCCAGCGGTGGTGTGGCTGGGTTAGAGGTTAGCCAGGGGCGACTGGAGGGCTGGCTCGGGTATTTGATTCGGTCGGTAACGGCTTCGAGCGCTTGCACAGCGACTAACTGAGCCGGATCGGTTTCGAAATCAGATCCTAGGCTCAGTTGTCGATAGCGCTGGCGTAGTGTTGTCACCCTGAGAAGGGGGGTTACGGCTTGAGTTGATCGACGCTTTGTACGGTCTGGGTTTCGACCTCGGCCTCTTCTGGGATCTCGAAGTCGTCAACCTCAGTCCAGTTGCCGCCGGGAATGCGCTCCCAGACGCTGCCTGGCTTGCTGTTGAGCAGCTCTTGCAGCGAACCGTCGAGTTTGGTTAGCGTCTCGACCGGATAGGGCTGCATGTTTTTCTTGTCGGCCAGGAATTCGGGGTCTTCGTAACCGCTGTACATGCGCCAGCCGGTATCACGTAGATCGGCGGGAACCGTCTTGTACATGAAACGAACTGGGCAAGGCTTTTCACCGACCAGCAATTTGGAAACCAGTGCCAGGAACGGTTGGGTGGTGTCGGGGAGGATTGAGTCATTCATAGGGATTTGAGTATCGGGTTGTAGTTGGCAATGGGGGTCATGATACCGGAATGGCTATCGGTGTTGCCAACCTCAGCGCGTTGCGCTTTAGGATGAGGTGGCTGAGTTTTAAAGATGGCGTTACGGTGCTCACCGGTGCGCGTCTACTTGTTGTTCCATTTAGCCCACGGGCTGTTATCGCTATGAGCGGTGCTGCTAGGTGCTGCTGTGGAATCGCGCTGTTCAGTGCGAGCGCGCGCGCTAGGCCGCTTATCGCGTTGAGCGCCAGGACTCTTTCTTGAGCGGAATCCTGCATCCTGCTTCCATGCCGTCGCTTTCTTGGCCTGTTTTTCACGCAGTTTCTGCGCATCTTCCAGGCTTAGTTCTGCCGGCTCGCCGGCTGTTTGACCATCTGGAATGACGCGGTCTCTGGGCGGTAATGCGAACTGTTGGGAGGAGGCTCTGGGAAGGTTTTTAAACTGGTACAGGTAGAACACCTCAACCTTTTCACGCGCCCACTCGGTTTTTTTCAGAAACTTGACGCTCGAATCAATGCTGGGGTTGGTTTTGAAGCAGTTGATGTTCAAGTAGGCGAACAGGATTTCGAAACCGTAGTGGTCGACAATTTCGGTCAGCATTTTTTTGAGGCTCAACCCGTTTAGTGGGTTGTTCTTGTATTTGAGTTCGTTGTCCATGGGTGGTGTCCGGTTTGGGGTAGATCAATTACGGCATTATACCTGTCATGGCGTTGTAGGCCGAGTCGTCGCTAGGCCTCTAGCGTGAGTTATAACCAAAAATGTAGCATTGCTCGTGCAAGTGAGTATTTTATGACGGTTGTTTACGTGCATAGCCGAGAGAAGTTGTTATGAATGTTATCAGTGGTTACCTCGTGAGGGGGCTGTTAATCGCTATTTTAGGGCTGGTAGTTGCCGCCTGTGCCTCGATGACCGACAGTGAGAGCAGACAATATCAAGGAATCCCGCCAGCAGATTTTGTCGGATCGCCCATACTCGGGCAGGATCTGTTCGCCGGTAACTGTTCGTTTTGCCATGGTAAACAGATGCAGGGGACGCTGATGGGGCCTTCTTTAAAGCACGAAATCTACCAGTCTGACCAATTTTCTGATCAGGCCATCTATCGGGCAATTAAACTGGGAGTCAGGCAGCGTAACTGGAGATTTGGGTCAATGCCTGCCAAGGCGTATATTTCTCCACAGAAGGCGGCTCATATTGTGGCTTATATTCGTGAATCTCAGCAGCAATCAGGGATCCGTTAATTTCCACAGGCCTTTTGATCAGCGGAGTTATAATCTCGATATGGTAGGAACTTGCCTGCAAGCGAGTTTGTTTAGTTATTGTTTTTCTGAGCTTATTCTGAATTAGCGAGTGGATTGATGCTTCTTTTTCGCCATATCCTTAGGCATCCTAGGCGGCCCCCAACGACTTACCGATGACCGCACCGGAAACTCGGCGGCTGCGCCACCTCAGGCCCCCGCTGCTCTGCTCCATCGCCAAGCATCAATGCTCGGCTGCGTAGAAGGGGGGGGGCTTGTGCCTGATGGAATGGGCGGTATCAATCGAGTCTGACCCTGCTGGTCTTTATTGGTCTATGTTGATCATCTGCTGAATGATGGCGTAAACCCTGTCGGCAAGCTGTTCGTCACCAAGGCATTGGTTTAGCAGGTATTCCTTGGTTGCCCAGCCGATACGTTGTAGATACTCATGCTTGTATCGGTTCAGCTTATTTTGCAATTCGACAACAGCCTCAAACGAATTGATCTCAACAACGCTTACGCCTTCTTTGCAGTTGTGCAGAACATTGGTCAGATGGATTGGGTACAAAGCGTCTTGATCAAGATCCATCGGATAATGATGGCTGTGGATAGCGGGCCAATCGGCGATTTTGTTCGATCCAGGAACGGTTGTCGAAACGACTAACTGTCCATCGGACAAAAAGCTTTGAAATTCAAAGAAACCGGTTTCAAACAGCGGAATATAGTAAAAAGTCGCCATGGCGTTGCTTCTGGGATGCCGCATGGTTCTTATGAAGGTGACGATCTTGCCCTGATCGCTGATGGTCTTGTCTTCAAGATCACAGACCCACTCGAACCCATGCGCCTCAAAGCGAGCCTGATGCCGGGCGTAAAACTGCGGGTCGATACCTTCATAATTTTCAAAGGGCTTAGTCTCAACCTTGAGAAATTGGTGTTTAGGTTGGAAGCTGGCTTTTAATAGCGTTAAGACTTCTTCGGCGATTTGGGCGGGGGCTGTTGGGATGGTTATGTCCTCTTGGTAGCTGCTATCGAGTAGCTTTGCATCGATGTCTGATGATAGTGAATTGCCCCGCCTCTCGTAACCACCTCAACGTGTTCAAGGCTTAGTTATTAAGTTTTGCTGTGGGTTTTATTCCGCCCTTGCCGGGCGGAGTCAAGGATATGCTCCGCCATTTGATCGGCACATTCTGTGCCTCGGCCTTTGGCCGTCCAAAAGTGTTTGTCCTTAACAATCCTAGGCGGCCCTTACGACTTGACGACTGCGTAGGTTTCACTCCGCACATCCTGTGCTTTGCCCTGCGGGCAGCCTCCGGCTGTGCAAATTTGGCATCCTGCAACTTAGTCCTGCGCTTGCTGCGCAGAAGGGGGGTAGTGGAGAAAAGGGTAGGGCCTGGCCCTATCGGATGCGTAAAAAGGGTGTCAAATGTAAGGCCTGACCCCGTTGTTCGAAGGCGGTTCACAACCAATGTATACTAGCCAAAAATATGTTGGTTCTAGTACTATTTTTTTAATTTATATCGAGTATTAGCTGCATATAAACAGTTTTCATTGAGCTGTTTGCAACTTTTTAATAACCTGTAAATCAATCATAACTAGATTTAAGCGAGACACTAAACGCCATGAGTTACTATTCTGAGTATTTAGAAGAAATTGAGGTTCGTAAAAAGGATCTGGGTCTGAACCCAAAACCAATCGATAGCGCTGAATTGCTATCTGAAATCATTGCCCAGATTAAAGACTCAGGCAATGCAGAACGCGAAGCTTCTCTAAACTTCTTCATCTACAACATTCTTCCTGGTACTACTCCAGCGGCTGGCGTTAAAGCGGCTTTCCTAAAAGAGATCGCTTTGGGTAAAGAAACTGTTGCAGAGATCTCTGCTGAGTTTGCGCTTGAACAGCTATCTCACATGAAAGGTGGTCCTTCTGTTGAAGCACTGCTGGATATCGCACTCTCTGATGATGCTCAGGCTGTGGCTGCAGGCGAAGTTCTGAAGTCTCAGGTATTCCTGTACGACGCAGACACCGCTCGTCTTGCTGACGCTTTCAAAGCGGGCAACGCCATTGCTAAAGAGATCCTGGAAAGCTACTCAAAAGCTGAGTTCTTCACTAAGCTGGATGACATCCCAGAGAAGATCAAAGTTATTACCTACATCGCTGCAGAAGGTGATATCTCCACTGACCTGCTGTCTCCGGGCAACCAGTCTCACTCCCGTGCTGACCGTGAACTGCACGGCCTGTGCATGATCTCTCCAGAAGCTCAGCAGGAAATCGCTGAGATGGGCAAAGCTAACCCAGACGCTAAAGTGATGTTGATCGCTGAAAAAGGCACCATGGGCGTAGGTTCTTCCCGTATGTCTGGTGTTAATAACGTTGCACTCTGGGCTGGCGAAAAAACGTCTCCATACATCCCGTTCATCAACAACCGCCCGGTCGTTGCAGGTACTAACGGTATCGCACCTATCTTCTTGACCACTGTTGGCGTAACCGGCGGTATCGGTCTTGACCTGAAAAACTGGGTTAAGAAAACTGACGCTAACGGCGAAGTTGTTCGTGACGCAAACGGCGACGCAGTCCTGGAAGAAGCCTACTCCGTTGCTACGGGTACGGTTCTGACTATCGATACCAAAGCGAAGAAACTGTACAACGGCGACGAAGAGTTGGCTGACATCTCAGATGCTTTCACCCCACAAAAAGTGGAATTCATGAAAGCAGGTGGTTCTTACGCGGTAACCTTCGGTAAGAAACTGCAAACGTTCGCTGCTGAAACGCTGGGTGTTGAAGCGCCTGCGGTTTACGCACAATCTAAAGAGATCTCTCACGAAGGCCAGGGCCTGACGGCTGTTGAGAAGATCTTCAACCGCAACGCTGTTGGTGTAGCCTCTTCAACTCCTCTGCATGCGGGTTCTGATGTTCGCGTTAAAGTGAACATCGTAGGCTCTCAGGACACTACGGGTCCTATGACCTGTCAGGAACTGGAAGCGATGGCCGCTTCTACTATCTCTACAAGCGTTGATGGTGCTTTCCAGTCTGGTTGTCACACTGCATCTGTATGGGACAACAAAGCTAAGGCTAACACGCCTAAACTGATGGCATTCATGAACGCGTTCGGTGTAATCACAGCACGTGATCCGAAGCACGTTTATCACTCCATGACTGACGTAATTCACAAGGTACTGAATGACATTACCGTTGACGATCGCGCGATCATCATCGGTGGTGACTCGCACACCCGTATGTCTAAAGGTGTGGCGTTCGGTGCTGACTCCGGTACTGTTGCGATCGCACTGGCGACTGGCGAATCAGCAATGCCAATCCCAGAGTCTGTGAAGGTAACCTTCAAAGGTTCTATGAAGTCTCACATGGACTTCCGTGACATCGTACACGCGACTCAAGCACAAATGCTGAAGAAGTTCGCTGGCGAAAACGTCTTCCAGGGTCGTGTAATCGAAGTTCAAATCGGTACTCTGTTGGCCGACCAGGCTTTCACCTTCACCGACTGGACTGCAGAAATGAAAGCGAAAGCTTCTATCTGTATCTCTACTGACGATACTCTGATCCAGTCTCTGGAGCTGGCTAAGTCCCGTATCCAGATCATGATCGACAAAGGCATGGATAACGAAGCAGGCATGCTGCAAGGTCTGATCGGCCTGGCTGACAAGCGTATCGCTGAAGTTAAATCTGGCGAAGCACCAGCTTTGGCTCCAGATAACAACGCTAAGTACTACGCTGAGCTGGTTGTTGACCTGGACGCAATTGACGAGCCAATGATTGCTGACCCTGATGTAAACAACGACGACGTTTCTAAGCGTTACACCCACGATGTGATCCGTCCAGCTTCATACTACGATGGCCGTCAGGTAGATCTTGGCTTCATTGGTTCTTGTATGGTTCACAAAGGCGATATGCAGATCATCGCTGCTATGCTGCGTAACCTGGAAAAGAAAGGTCCTATCACCTTTAAAGCGCCACTGGTTGTTGCTCCACCGACTTACAATATCGTTGACGAGCTGAAAGCGGAAGGCGATTGGGAGCTGCTGGAGAAATTCGCTGGCTTCGAATTCTCGGACGAGAATCCTAAAGAAGAAGCACGTACCAAGTACGAAAATATTCTGTATCTGGAGCGTCCTGGATGTAACCTGTGTATGGGTAACCAGGAAAAAGCAGAAGCGGGTGACACCGTTCTGGCTACTTCTACCCGTCTGTTCCAGGGCCGTGTTGTAGAAGATACTGCAGAGAAGAAAGGAGAGTCTCTGCTGGGCTCTACTCCAATGGTTGTACTGTCTAGTATCCTGGGTCGCTTCCCGACTCTGGAAGAGTACAAAGAATCGGTTGAAGGTATCAACTTGACGTCTTTTGCTCCACCTAGCGCAGACTTGAGCGTAGCACCTACAGC
>JBFFKD010000052.1:0-10060 GCA_041555595.1 Motiliproteus sp. | reverse complement strand
TCCAATAGCCGCTCGGAATATGCTTGCCAACCCCTGTGTTTGGTCCGTTGGCTGTTACGGTGCTTGGTTTTGAGTTCGCTTAAGCCAGCGTATCGAGTCAGCCAGTCGGTCCAGCTTATCCAGGTGTTTGATGTGGAGGTATAGATAAGTACGGGTGTTAATTACCGGCTGATCGTAACAGCGTTGTAACTCAATGCCGAGCTCGCTCAGGATCTCTTCAATACCCACTTTATCAGGAAGAACGGCGTAATCCCCCCGTCCGCGTTGTAACATTTCTACCAGTTGTTTGGCTGAGGTGGCCTCGCTCCAGCCGACTTTCGACCAGAGATAGACTTGCTCGTAAATTTTGATCCCCAAAATACCTATCGGACGGTAGCGGTACAGTTCGGCATAGGCGGGGCAGGGCTTGTTAGCCATCACATACAGCCAAAAGGGAAGACTGAGAAAGGGTTCGGGAACCGCGACTAAGTTGGGTAAGTGACGGACTGCTTGCGGCTGGCGTTGCGCATCCCCGTCAATCATCCCCGCGTTCGCTAGCCGTAACGAGCGCTCGGCTGGAAGGTCGACCCATTTGAGCCCTATGCCGCTATGCTCGAACGCCCGCTCGATAGTGTTGATCATGTTGGGATCGATCAGAGACACAGCGGGATACCGCCCGATCTTAAGCGTCTCGGATTGAGCCTGCAGGCTTGCCGATATTACGATCAAAATTAGCAATGATTTGAGTCGTACGTGCTTGCCGTCGAATATCAAAGACATCAGTGGCGCCTCAGAGAGGTTCTTACTTATTTAAGTTGTTGTTGAGGTGGTAATCCAATGGTATTGGATAGAAAGCTGGCGATGGCTGAAGGGGCGAGCTTGATTGATGCGATGGAGCTGCTAAATCAGTATCTCATCTTGGCATCAAGGCGATCGCTCTGACCTGCTTCGGTGTTAACCTGTTGATCGCTAAGTCTTGACAGTGAAGCCAATCCCCCACAGCGTCACCGGGGGGATTGTTCGCATACTAACTCTTACCCTTCACCCTCATTGAGTGCCGCCTCAGGCCCTTTGGGTGGGTAGATTTTCTGGCGCAGCAAGCCAAGCAGTGGCAGCACCAGCAAGAAAATGGTGATCAGCATGATGGTTAGCGTCAGCGGTCGATCCCACAGGAAGTCGAAGCTGCCATCGGAGATAGTCAGGGCTCGACTCAGGTTCTTCTCCATGATTCCGCCAAGGATAAAACCGAGCAGCATCGGTGCCATCGGAAAATCGAGCAGTTTCAAGAAGATCGCCACCACCGTAATCAGCACCATCATATGGATATCAAAGGTGTTGAAACTGACCAGGTAGACCCCCGTGATCGAAAAGAACAAGATCAGCGGAATCAGGATCGGCCGGGGAATTGCCAGCAGCCGAGAGATGTAGGGAATTAACGGCAGGTTCAAAATCAGCAGCACCAGGTTGCCGAAATACATCGAGATGATCACCGACCAGAACACATCGGGGTTGTCGATAAACAGCCGTGGTCCGGGCTGTATGCCATAGGCGATCAGCGCGCCGAGCATGATGGCGGTGGTGCCGGAACCGGGGATGCCCAGAGTCAGTAGTGGCACGAACGAGCCGGTCGAGGCTGCGTTGTTGGCTGACTCAGGTGCTGCTAAGCCGCGCAAGGCACCCTTGCCGAATTTGAGCTTCTCTTTGGCCGAGGCCAGATTGCGCTCAAGGCCATAAGCCAGGAACGAGGCGATGGTGGCGCCGGCACCGGGCAGCACGCCAACGAGAAAACCGAATACTGATGAGCGGGCGATGGTGGGAGCGACGTGTTTCACCTCATCCTTACTCAGCTTCATGCTGCCGAGTGCGGCCATATCCATCTGGACCTCCTCCTCTTCGTGCTGCCCTTTAAGGACGGTCATCACCACCTCAGCTAAGGCGAAGGTGGCCATGGCCAATAATAGGAAGCTGACGCCATCGATCAGATCGACGCTGCCGAAGGTGAAGCGCGGTGTGCCGGACATCACATCGACACCGACGGTGGCGATCATCAGCCCGAATACCGTCATCATCAGTGCTTTGATCACTTGGCCCTTGCCGGAGAACGCTGCCACTGCGGTCAGCCCCATCACCATTAGCGCGAAGTAATCACTAGATTGAAAACTGAGTGACACCGAAGCCAGCGCCGGTGCTGCAAACAGCAGGATGATGGCGCCGATGGTACCACCGGTAAACGACGAGTACGCCGCCAGCGCCAGAGCCTTGCCAGCCTGCTTCTGTTGCGCCATGGGGTAGCCGTCAAACGCGGTTACTACGGTGCTGGCGCAGCCGGGAGCATTGATCAGGATCGACGAGGTGGACCCGCCGAATACCGCGCCGTAATAAACACCGGCCATTAGAATGATGCCCGACGAGGGGTCGAGGCCGTAAGTAATAGGGATCATCAGCGCTACGGCTGAGATCGGCCCGAGACCGGGCAACATGCCGATGAACGTTCCGGCGAAACAGCCGACCACCACCATCATCAAATTAAACGGCATCACTGCAGTGGCAAGGCCCGTAAATATTCCGTCCCACATGTCGTTAACCTCCGAATATGGCGCTGAAGAATTTTCCAGGCGCTAGGTAAATATCGAGCAGTTGCGACAGTGCGAACCACAGGAACACCGCAAAGGGCACAGATGCAATAAACAGGGTCTTGATACTGCGCACCCCGAGTAGCCAATAACCGCCAATCAGGAATAGGACCGTGGCGACCAGGAAACCGAGCCAATCCAGCGCAACGGCAAACAGCATCACCAACACCAGTAACTGAGCGACCAGGGCGAAGTCGTGGCCCCCTAGTCGTAGTTTCTGCTTAGGATCAAAGCGCGAAGTCACCAACAAGGCGATCGAAAACAGGGTGCCGAGCAGCGCTAGCGTGAAGGGCAATGATCGGGCATGAAAGGCTTCGAACTCGTCGCCGGGTAGCAGCGGAATCTGGCCGGCGTAATAGCCGTAGGCGATCGACAGGCATAGGAAGATCAGGCCGCCGATGTGGTTTTTGGTGATAATCATATGCTCACCTCCTGGAATAAAACGGTTGGTAAAACGTCGCTGGCGCGATACTCAGCAGTATCTGCGATCGGCAGGTCTGATGGTTGTAAGCCGGGCGTTACTTGAGGGTATTAAAAAGGGATCACGCCTCAGTGACCTGATCCCTTGAGAGTAGCAAGCTACGAGAAGGAAAAGTGGCTTACTTAAGGAAGCCCAGTTCGCGCATCAAGTCACCCACGATCTGCTCCTGTTGCTCCAGGAAGGCGACGAATTGATCGCGTGGCTTGAAGATCTCAGTCCAGCCGTTACGGTCACGAACGGTGCTCCACTCAGGAGTGGCGTACATCTTCTCCAGCATATCGGCGTAGGCTTTTGCTTGGCTGTCAGACACGCCAGGTGCAGCAAAGAATCCGCGCCAGTTAACGAACGTAGTGTCGTAACCCAGCTCTTTGAGAGTGGGGACCTCCGGCGCTGCAGAGGAACGCTCGTCACCGGTCATTACCAGAATGCGGACTTCACCGGCAGCGGCTAGAGCCAAGGCTTCACTGAAACCTGTCGAGAGCAGTTGAGTCTCACCCGACAGCAGACCGGCCATCGCTTTACCGCCTGCATCGTAAGCAACATAGCGAACCTTGGTCGGCTCAGCGCCGGCGGCTTTGAACGCCATCGCTGCAACTAGGTGATCCATGCTGCCTCGAGCAGAACCGCCAGCAATCTTGACCGACTTGTTGTCCTTGTTGTAATCAGCAACAACCTGCTTGAAATCGGTGTACTTGGAATCGCTCTTGACCACGAAGGCGCCGAAATCACCGATGGTAGCGGCGATCGGAGTCAGGTCACGGAACGATTGTGGGAATACCTTGGTTAGCGAGCGAATCACGATCGGGGTCGAGTTGACCATCAGGGTGTCTTTCTTCTGGCCGGCAGTTTCGATCAGGTGAGCGATCGCCTTACCGCCGCCGCCGCCAGACATGTTCTCATACGAGACTGTGTTGATTAGGCCTGACTTGGACAGTGCCTCGCCGGTGCCGCGAGCCGTACCGTCCCAACCACCACCGGCGCCGCCGGGGATCAGGAAGTGTACAGATTCAACCGCCATGGCGCTGAAGGACGCACCGGCAGTGAGGCAGGTTGCCAGAGTGGCAGCCATCAGGGTAGAACGCTTACGGGCAATTATTCGATTGAGCATGGGTGAACCTCTGTTGGTTATTTTTGTTTTGCTGAGATCAACCATAGTTATGTTTGGTGTGGGTTTGAAGATTCTGAATCTAAAGAGTTTTTAGTCCATACTTTTCATTTTGTTCATACTGTTCACGAGAATGACTGGGACCGATTGGATACTATTCTGATCAGTAAGCTTGAACAGTGAATGGCTGCATGATGAATCTGTCTACCAATACAGATCGACAATAACAATGTTTGAGGAGTGAGCCTTGGTCGATATTCTATCGGTATGTTGGCGAATACAGTGGCGGGTACAGTTGCGTGGCTAAGGCATGGGGATCGCTGCGACGGTTGAAGTTAGAAACCCGGATGATTGTGGTGTTGGGGCTGGTGGCGCTGATTCAGACGACCGCCATCGGCATGTTCGCATTGCACTATCTGAGTCAGTCGCTGCACGAGCAGATGGGGCAGCGGGCGATGCATGTGGCCAAGACCATCGCCGCAATGCCGGTAGTGGTGGAGGCGGTGGCAGCCCGTGATGCTGAGTTTCTGCAGCCGCTGAGCCTGACCCTGGCCTATAAAACCCAAGCCCGGTTTGTCGTGATCGGCGATAAGTTGGGTTTTCGCCTGGCGCACCCCAGAGTCGAACGACTGGGTAAGCCGATGCACGATGACGAGGGTGACTTCAACGAACCGGCGTTGATCTTCGGTAAGCCCTATGTTCAAACCGCCATCGGCAGTCTGGGAGCCACGGTGCGGGGTAAGGCGCCGGTATTTGATAGCAGTGATGAGTCGGTGATCGGTATCATTTCGGTTGGCTACACGCTCGAAACGGTCGAGCAGGTGATCGACCGTTATCGGCTGACGTTGATTCTGGTGATCGGTGCCGCGTTCTGTGTCAGCGTACTGACTGCGATCTGGCTGGCTAAACATTTCAAGAAAGCGATCTTCGGGCTCGAGCCGGAGCAGATCGGACGTCTATTTGGCGAGCGCAACGCCACACTGGAATCGGTGCGCGAGGGGATTATCGCGATCGACCGCCGCGGCAGAATCACCACCTTCAATCGCACGGCTGTTGAAACCTTAGGACTGTCACCCGAGCTCAAGCTCACCGGTACACCGCTGCTGGAGGTGCTGCCTGATAGCGGCATGCTCGAAGTGCTCAACACCGGCCAGCCGCAGTTTGATCAGGAGGTCTGGTTGCACGATCTCAATCTAGTGGTTAACCGGCTGCCGATGCAACAGAACGGCATCATCACCGGGGTGGTTTCGAGTTTTCGTCGCAAGAACGAGTTGGATCTGGTGAGTCGTCAACTGACACGAATTCAACAGTATGCCGATAGCCTGCGGAGTCAGGCGCACGAGTATTCCAATAAGCTGCATACCATCGCAGGGTTGATTCAGATCGGTGCTACCGACGAAGCGCTGAACCTGATCGGCCAAGAGACTCAGCGCCATCAGGAGTTGATCAATCTACTGCTCGAATCGATCCCCGACCCTGTGTTGGCCGGCTGTCTGCTGGGTAAATATAATCGAGCCAGCGAACTGGGGCTGACGCTGTTGATCGACCCCGATAGCCGAATGGCCGAACTGCCGCCAAAACTGCCGCGTGAACAGTTGGTCAGCATCTTGGGTAATCTGATCGACAACGCGTTCGAAGCGACGCTGGCGCATCAGGGGCCTGGCGGCGAGGTGCGGCTGAGCATGACCGACCTGGGTGATGACCTGATCTTCGAGATTGAAGACCAGGGGGGCGGGATCGACGAGTCACAGCTGCAGCGCATCTTCGATAAAGGGGTTACCAGTAAATCCGAGCCGGGGCATGGGTTGGGGCTGCACCTGGTTCAGAAACTGCTCACTCTGCTGGAGGGGTCGGTGGAGGTTGAACCGGGCGATACAGGTGGTTCGCGCTTTATTGTCTATATCCCCAAACACTATCAACCGAATTTGAACGCAACGGCGGCTGCTGTCGATACGGCATCAGACCACGTTGAAACGGGAGAATCTTCGTCATGAACGACCCCATACGCGTTGTCATCGCCGAGGACGATACTCGTATTGCCGAGATCCAGAAACGTTTTCTGGAGCGGATCGATGGCTTTGAGTTGGTCGGGTTGGCGCATGGCTTGGAAGAGGCGAAGGATCTGGTAGAAGTGCTCGAGCCGGAACTGCTGCTGCTTGATATCCAGTTCCCTACCGGTACCGGTTTGGGGTTGCTGCGCCAGTTGCGTGCTAACAATAGCCGTACCGATGTGATTTTGGTGACTGCCGCCACCGAGGTTGAAACCCTGCGTGAAGCGCTACGCGGTGGTGTATTCGACTATATCCTCAAGCCGCTGGTATTCGAACGGCTGCAAGCCTCACTGGCCAACTATGCCGAGCATCTACAGAAACTGCGAGCGTTGGAGTCACTGATGCAGACCGATGTGGATACGTTGTTGCCAAGGGCGCCGCAAACCGCTGCCGCTGAGTCGCTACCGCAGCGCTTACCCAAAGGGATTGATGGCCTTACGCTGGATAAAGTCCGATCCGTTTTTGCAGACCTGAGTCAACCGCTCAGCGCCGAAGCTGTCGGTGAGCAGATTGGTGCCAGCCGCACTACGGCTCGGCGCTATCTCGAGTACCTGATCAGCACCAAAGAGCTGCAGGCGCAGGTTAGTTATGGCAGCGTCGGTCGACCGGAACGGCATTACTGTCGCACTGCCTGACGCAGCAGTTGTCGGGCGCTGTTGTTCTGGTAGTGGATGATGTTTAGGCGCGGAATCGGGACGTTTTAGGCGGCTCTATTTACGGCTGAGGGTGAAAATTAAAACGATCAGCTGTCAATAAAACTTTACGTTGTGCCTGTTTTGGTTTAAAACGTCTGACTCCCCAAGCTTACCCAGCGGGGGGCTATAGTTAGACACAGCCACTTACCCAGCGGCCGTGATGATCCACTCCCTCACTACAACAATAACGAGGATGGTATGAGTACACCGACTAGCCGGGCGATCCATAAGCCCCAGTTTATCCGTGGCGATGCACTGCAGATCCCCACTTTCAAAGTGCTGAAGCAGGACGGCAGCCTTTATAAAAATGCCCAGCAACCCGAGATCGATCAGGATCTGGCGCTGCGTATCTATTCCACCATGGTGCGGACCCGCGCCCTCGATGAACGCGGACTGGCTTCACAGCGCCAAGGCCGGCTGAGTTTTTATATGCAGTCGACTGGCGAGGAAGCGACCACCGTTGGCTTTGCCGCTGCGCTGGAAGATCAGGATATGATCATGGCGCAGTACCGTGAGCAGGGCGCGCTGGTTTATCGCGGCTTTTCGCTCGATGAATTCATGAATCAGCTGTTCAGCAACGAGCTGGACTACGGCAAGGGCCGGCAGATGCCGATCCACTACGGTTCGGCCAAGCTTCATTACATGACCATCTCCTCGCCGCTGGCAACTCAGATCCCGCAGGCGGTCGGTTACGCTTACGGTCAGAAGCTTGAAGGCGAAGGGTATTGTACGGTTACCGTCTTCGGTGAAGGCGCTGCTTCAGAGGGTGACTTCCATGCCGCTTTGAATATGGCGTCGGTACTCAAGGCGCCGGTGATTTTCCTGTGCCGTAACAACGGCTACGCCATCTCTACCCCCTCCAGTGAGCAGTTTGCCGGTGACGGCATCGCACCACGTGCGTTGGGTTACGGTATGCACTGCATCCGGGTTGACGGCAACGATATCCTGGCGGTGTTGGAAGCGACTCGGCAGGCGCGCAAGATTGCGGTCGAACAGAATGAGCCGGTACTGATCGAATCGATGAGCTATCGTTTGGCTGCACACTCGTCGTCGGACGACCCCTCCGGTTACCGCAGCAAGCAAGAGGAAGCCAAGTGGCGCGATAAGGATCCACTGGAACGGATGAAGAACTGGCTGCTCAGCCAGGACTGGTGGTCGGAAGAGCAGGATAAATCGCTGTTTGAGTCCGAGCGCCAAGCCGTGATGGCGGCGATGAAGAAGGCCGAGAAGGTGCCTGCGCCGCATCCTGATGAGATGATTACTGACGTCTACGATACCCCGCCTCCGCATCTGGTCGAGCAGATGCAGCAACTTAAAGCGCATATGTTGCGTTACCCCGAGAATTACCCCAAGTCAGCGGCACGATTTGGTACCGCCTCATCGACATCAGGGGAGGATCGCTAACATGGCTAAAATGAATCTGTTACAGGCGGTCAACAACGCGTTGGATATCGCCATGGCATCCAACAAGCGGGTGATCTGCTTCGGCGAAGATGTCGGTGTGTTTGGCGGCGTATTCCGTGCCACCAGTCACCTGCAGGAAAAGTACGGTCGCCAGCGCTGCTTCAATACGCCGCTGGTCGAGCAAGGAATCATTGGGTTTGCCAATGGTCTGGCCTCGCAAGGGTCAGTGGCGGTAGCCGAGATCCAGTTCGCCGATTATATCTTCCCTGCGTTCGACCAGATCGTTAACGAGGCGGCCAAGTTCCGTTACCGTTCTGGCAATCTGTTCAACGTCGGTGGCCTGACTATACGGACTCCCTACGGCGGCGGCATCGCCGGTGGCCACTACCATTCTCAGTCCCCTGAGGCCTACTTCACCCAGACTCCAGGTCTGAAGGTGGTGGTGCCGCGTAACCCGCATCGGGCCAAGGGCTTGTTGCTGGCATCGATCCGAGATGACAACCCGGTGATCTTCTTCGAACCGAAACGGATCTACCGCGCCTCGGTCGGTGAAGTCCCCGAAGAGGATTATCAGTTGCCGCTGGGTCAGGCCGAGGTGGTACGCGAAGGTTCCGATATCACCCTGCTGGCCTGGGGGGCGCAGATGGAATACCTGGAGCTGGCCGCCGAGCTGGCCGATAAAGACGGTATTTCGTGCGAACTGATCGACCTGCGCACACTGTTGCCGTGGGATGTGGAAACGGTAGTTGAGTCGGTCAACAAAACCGGCCGCCTGCTGATCAGCCACGAAGCGCCGGTTACCGGTGGTTTTGCCGGTGAGATCGCTACCACCATTCAGGAGCGTTGCTTCCTTCACCTCGAGTCGCCGATCGCGCGCGTGGCCGGGCTCGATGTGCCCTACCCGCTGGCGCTGGAACGGGAATATATCCCTGACCAGTGGAAGATCTATGAAGCGATTAAATCCAGCGTGAATTTTTGAGGGTGGGGCGATGATTAAAGATTTTATATTGCCGGATATCGGCGAAGGTATCGTCGAGTGCGAGCTGGTCGAGTGGTTGATTGCCGAAGGTGATCATATCGAAGAGGACCAGCCGGTCGCGGACGTGATGACCGACAAGGCGCTGGTGCAGATCTCGGCGCCGTTCAGTGGTGAGGTAACGCGGCTCTATTACCAGCAAGGCGAGAGTGCCAAGGTGCATCAGCCACTGTTTGAAGTGAACGCAGTAGAGGATGGCGGCGGCGAAGTCAGCTCTAATCATAACCAGCCCCAGGTTGCGCAGCATTCAGAACAGATCCGCGTCCCAGTTCAGCCAGCGATGGTTGAATCGGCGGCTACCGAAGATTTCATCTTGCCTGATATCGGCGAGGGGATCGTCGAGTGCGAAGTGGTCGAATGGCTGGTCAGTGAAGGCGATCGGATCGAAGAGGATCAGCCCGTTGTCGATGTCATGACCGACAAGGCGCTGGTACAGATTCCGGCACATCGTAATGGGGTGGTGACCAAACTTTATTACGCCCAGGGCGAGAGCGCCAAGGTGCACTCACCGCTGTTTGCGATGACGGTGGACGCGGAGAATGCGCCAGCGGCTGCTGTTGAGTCGACGGTTCCTGTCATGGCAGAGGCCTCTACAGCGCCAGCCAATCGCGAACAGCCGACTGTAAGCCGTTCCGGCAAGGCGTTGGCGAGTCCTGCGGTACGCCGGATTGCTCGT
>JBFFKD010000051.1:0-10066 GCA_041555595.1 Motiliproteus sp. | reverse complement strand
CAGCGCTTTAAACATATCCTGGTTGACGAATTTCAGGACACCAACACCATTCAATACGCCTGGTTGCAGGTGCTGGCGGGCAATCAAAGCAAGTTGATGGTGGTTGGTGATGATGATCAGTCGATCTACGGTTGGCGCGGCGCCAAGATCGAGAACATCCAGCAGTTCAGCAAAGATCACCCTGACACTCAGGTGGTCCGGCTGGAACAGAACTACCGCTCGACCGGTACCATCTTGAAGGCAGCCAACGCGCTGATCGCTAACAACGAAGGACGGCTGGGCAAAGAGCTGTGGACCGCCGGCCACGATGGGGATCCGATCTCGCTCTACTCCGCCTTCAACGAGCAGGACGAAGCGCGCTTTATTGTCGACTCGATCGAGAGTTGGGTGGGTGATGGCAACGACCGCTCCAGCAGTGCCATCCTGTACCGCTCCAACGCCCAGTCGCGGGTGCTTGAAGAAGCACTGATTCGCGCTGGAGTGCCGTATCGGATCTACGGCGGCCAGCGTTTCTACGAACGCCTTGAAATCAAAAATGCACTGGCTTATCTGCGCTTGGTCGGCAGCCGTCTCGATGACACTGCGATCGAACGAATCATCAATGTACCGACTCGTGCGATCGGACCGAAGACCGTTGAGTTAGTCCGTCAGCGTGCCCGCGATGAGGGCACCGGGCTATGGCAGGCAGCGCACGAAGTGCTCGAGCTAAAGCTGCTGCCGGCCCGCGCTAGCAACGCGCTGCAAGCCTTTGTCGAGTTGATCGACCGGCTCGACGATGAGACTGAAGGGTTGCCGCTGCACGAGCAGACCGAACACCTGATACGTCACAGTGGCTTGGTTGATCACCATCTCAAAGAGAAAGGTGAGAAGGCGCAGTCGCGGTTGGAAAACCTGCAGGAATTGGTCAGCGCCGCCAAGCAATTTGGCCAGACTTGGCAGCGCACCGAAGAGGAGCAGGAGCTGCCGGTACTGATGGCGTTTATCGACCAGGCCGCGCTCGACGCGGGTGATGCCCAAGCCGACGAGTTTGAGGACAGTGTCCAGCTGATGACTCTGCATTCGGCCAAGGGGTTGGAGTTCCCGCTGGTATTTCTGGCCGGTGCTGAGGAGGGCTTGTTCCCGCACAAGATGTCGATGGAGGAACCGGGACGGCTGGAAGAGGAGAGGCGGCTCTGTTATGTCGGCATCACCCGAGCGATGCAAAAACTCTATATAACCTATGCAGAATCGCGGCGAATGCATGGCCAGGATAACTACAATCGGGTTTCGCGGTTCGTTAAAGAACTGCCTGAGGAGTTGTTGGACGAGGTGCGTTGCAAGACCCAGTTCTCGCGCCCGGTCAGCTTTGGACGTAGCGCTTCACCAAAGGTGCCCAATTTCGCCGGCTCAGGCATACCCGATACCGATCTGTCGTTAGGGCAGCGGGTATCGCATTCGATCTTTGGTGAAGGGGTTGTGCTCAACTACGAAGGGCAGGGGGCTAACGCGCGGGTGCAGGTCAATTTCGATAGCGAAGGTACCAAGTGGCTGATAGTGGGGTATGCCAAGTTGCAGCCGATGTAGTTGGTTAATGTCGATCACTGCACCGATTTGTTGTCGTAACTCATGCTGTTGAGTTGTTGTGCTGGGTTCGGTTTGATCGTTGGCCGAGCTAAAATATCACCTATAGTTGATCACATATGAACTAAGAAGTTATATTGGCCCACCAGGATAAGTTGTTATTTATGATGGTTTTTTTGAAGGCTTGTTTTGTTACTGCTGAGCTGTTCTCATCAATATTCCGCTATCACTCTAACGTGGTGTTGTAATTTGGCTAGAGAGTTAACGCGATCACCCCGATGACCGAATCTATGGATAGGCCCCATATCACCGATAGCCGTACTGCCGGGCATGGAGTCGATCATGCGCCGATTATGGTTTGGATGGTCGACGACCAGGGCGTTATTACACTGTGCGAAGGCGATGCGCTGGCCGCGTTTGGGGTCGAACCGGGTCAGTGGGTTGGATTATCGGCGCTGGAGCTGTTTGCCGGTTGTGATCGTGAATTGGATCGCTTGCGCCGGGCGCAGCAGGGTGAGAGTGGTCGCTCGACGTCGATGTTTAAAGGTCGTTGGTTAGAGACCCGCTATACGTCGTTGCGCAATAGCCAGGGCCGGGTCAGCGGTGTCCACGCTATCTCGATCGATGTCAGCGAGCAGAAAAGCTATCAGCTGCAGTTATCAGAGGTTGCTGCTGCGGTCTCGACGACAGCAGGAAGTGATTTTTTCCAGGCACTGATTCTGGGTTTGGCATCGGCTCTCGATGCCGATTATGTCTTTGTCGGTAAGTTGGCCGATGAGGGTCTGCGGGTCGTTACCCATGCCGCGTGCGCCAACGGTGAAGTGGTTGATAATTTCAGTTATGAGCTGGCTAAAACCCCCTGCGCCGATGTTCTTTATGGCGGTATCTGTTCGCACCCGCGCGATGTTACGCTGAGCTATCCCGATGACCTGCTGCTGGAGCAGATGGGGGTGCAGGGTTACTCAGGTGCAGCGCTGAAAAGTTCGCAAGGTGAACCCCTTGGGTTGTTAGTGGTGCTGTATAAACGGCCGATGGCCGAAACCCCGATCACCGAAAGCTTACTGCGGATCTTCTCGATGCGGGCGTCGGTGGAGCTTGAGTTACAAATGTCAGCGGGGACCATTAAGAGTTCGGTGCGGATGTATCGAATGCTGTCTGAGTGTAATCAAGCGCTGGTACGCTCCAGTAACGAAACCCAGCAGTTACAACGTATTTGCGATATTTTGGTCGAGCACGGTGGTTACCCCTTTGTTTGGATTGGTAGGGCTGAGTCGGCCGACGCGCTCCAGGTCACGCCGCATGTTTATGCTGGCGAAGCGGGCGGTTACCTGACCGATATCGATGCAGTACAGCGCGGTGAGCGGTTTTCGGGGCAGTGTATTCGGGATAATCGTGATCTTGTGTTCCGAGATCTAGATCAGGCGCCCAATGTGCTCAGCTGTCTTCCCAGCACTATTAAAAACGCAATCGCGTTACCGATGGTACAGGCTCAAAACAATATATTTTCGGTACTGTGGATCTTTTCTGATCAACTTGATGCGTTTGATCAGGCCGAGCAGGCGTTGCTGGATGAACTCGCCGAAGATATGGTGTTCGGGTTGGCAGCGCACCGAATTCGGCAGGCACTCGATGAGAGTGAGATCAAGTTCCGGTTGTTGGCCGAAGCGTCGATGGTCGGGGTCTATATGATCCAGGGTGGTCGCCTTGTTTACGCTAATCCGTATATGGCCACCGCTTTCGGTTACAGCATCGAGCAGCTTTTGGGCGGCACCCGTGTGGTTGATCTGGTCGCTCCAGAAGACCGCGAGATGGTTGCCGATATCCTGCGCCGACGAGCTAGCGGTGAAATCGAAAGCTTGGGGTATGAGTTTACCGGGTTGCATGCCAATGGTGAGCGGGTTCGGGTCGAAGTGTTTGGCAGCACGGCCGAGTTCAATGGCCAGCCTTGCGTAATAGGAACGATAATCGATATCACCGAACGACAGGCGTTGGAGCAGCAGTTGCAGTTGATGATGCGGGCGATTGAGTCGTCTAACAACGGCATCGCCATCTCTGATTTGAATCAAAAAGATAACCCCTTTATCTATGTTAATCAGGCGTTCGAACAGATCACCGGCTATGACAGCCGGGATATTGTCGGTCGCAACGGCCGGTTTCTGCTCGGTAACGATACCGACCAGCCGGAGCTGGAGAAGTTAAAAATAGCGCTGCATGATCATCAGAGTGTTGAGGTGGTGCTGCGTAATTACAAGCAGGACGGAAGCCTGTTCTGGAATGACCTGTCAATGGCACCGGTTCTCGGTGACCAGACCGGCGCATCGCATTACATCAGTATCATCAACGATATTTCCGAGAGTAAGCAGTACGAACAGCAACTTGAGCAGTTATCGCATTACGACTCGTTGACCGGTTTGGCCAACAAGAGCTTGCTGCGTGACCGGCTAAAGCAATCGATCATCCATGCCGATCGTACGGGCCGTTACTCGGCGCTGTTGCTGCTTGATATTGATCGCTTCAAGATGCTTAACCAGAGTATCGGCATCAGCGCGACCGACGATGTGCTTCGGTCACTGGCTAATCGGATATCGAATGTGGTGCGTCAGGGGGATACCGTCGCTCGATTAGGGGCCGATGACTTTGCTGTAGTGCTGCACGATCTAGACGCAGTAGCCGATGTTGTTTCGGTAACGCATCAGCTGATGGATGAGGTGTCGCAACCACTTGATGTTGGGCCGGAGGGGATGAGTTTGACCTGCTCGATCGGCATCGCTGTCTATCCACAGGATGGTGGCGACGCGACGGTACTGCGACGTAATGCCGAAGCCGCCCAGTACAAGGCGATGGAGCAGCGTAACTGTTTTCGCTTTTATACACCGGAGTTGAATGAGCGAGCACAGGATCGATTATCGCTCGAGGTAGAACTGCGTAAGGCGGTCGAGCGTGATGAGTTCGTGCTCTATTATCAGCCTAAGGTCGATCTGGGTAGCGGCGAGATCACCGGAGCGGAAGCGTTAATCCGCTGGATCCATCCCGAACGCGGGCTGGTACCGCCGAACGATTTCATTCCACTGGCCGAAGATACCGGCTTGATCGTGCCGATCGGTGCCTGGGCGATGGAAGAGGCGTGCCGAACTATTCAAGCGATCAATGAACGTTGCGATCTTGAGCTTCAGATCGCGGTTAATCTCTCGGCCAAGCAGTTTGATGACGAGCAGTTGCTGCAAGTGATCGAACAGGCGCTGGCGAGTGCGGGGCTTGCACCCGAGCTGCTCGAGTGTGAGCTGACCGAATCGATGCTGATGGATGATCCTGATCGTGCCTTGATGATCGTTACCGATCTGTCAGGGCTCGGGGTGCGGGTGGCCTTGGATGATTTCGGTACCGGCTATTCGTCACTGTCGTACCTCAAGCGCTTTCCGATAGATACCCTCAAGATCGACCGCTCGTTCGTCAAAGACATTCCCGACGACAGGCAGGATATGGCGATCTCTCGAGCCATCATCGCTCTGGCTGAAACCTTGGATCTATACGTGGTGGCCGAAGGGGTGGAAACTCAGGAGCAGCGTTCATTCCTGGAATATGAGCGCTGTAACTCAATGCAAGGCTTTCTGTTCAGTCGCCCTCTACCGGATGAGGAGTTTGAAGAGCTGGTGGTGAAGCACCGACAGCGGGATCGATCCGAACTCGAGATCTGATTGCAGTGCTTCGATCGCTTGCGGTACCCGAGTTCGTCCTTGAACTCTGTACCGGTCGTTTACCTAAATAGCGGTTGCGACAATAGCGGCCACTGGTCGTCCCAGCCTTGGGTTGGCGGCAGTTTGAACTCACTACGAACGAACTGACGAATCCGGCCTTCGGCGCAGGCCATCAGAAGGTTGGCGCTGACGCTGGGGCTGGCTTGGGTACGCAGTCCCTCTTTCAGTTCAGCTTCGCGCAGAATCTGTTTGAGTTGCAGCTCCAGTCGGTCAAACAGCTGGCTGACCTGTTGCCGCAATCGATCGCTCTCACCAGACAGCGCTTCGCAGGTCATAATCCGCGCCATCCCTGGATTACGTTCAATAAACGCCAGCAGCAGGGTCAGGATCTGCTCGCATTGCTTCAGGCTGTTGCCGTCACTCTGGGTGATCATCTTGACGCGCGAGAACAGTGTCTCCTCGATAAAGTTAATCAGCCCCTCGAACATCTTTGCCTTGCTGGGGAAGTGGCGGTACAGCGCCGCTTCGGATACGCCCACCTCGCGCGCCAGCGCGGCGGTGGTGATCCGGGCGCCAGGGTTGATCTCTAGCATATGCGCTAGAGATTGCAGGATCTGCTCTCGACGGGACAGCTTGTCGGTCGCTTGGGTCATTGGGATATCCTTATGCGTCAGAGTTGTCGGTGGGCTGTGGGAGTTCTGGGGGGGTGTTGGTGATCTTGGTGCCGACCCCTGCATCGTCGCTGAATATCTCCAGTAGCGTTACATGCGGCACTCGGCCATCGATGATGTGGGCGCTGGTAACGCCTTCATTGACCGCGGACAGGGCGCAGCCGATCTTAGGCAGCATGCCGCCGTGGATCGTGCCGTCTTCGATCAGGTCATCGACCTGCTGGGTCGATAACCCGGTCAGGACATTGCCCTGCTTGTCTAATAAGCCCTCGATATTGGTCAGCAGAATCAATTTTTCGGCCTTCAAAACCTCGGCTACTTTGCCTGCCACCAGATCGGCGTTGATGTTGTAAGTGTTGCCCGAATGGCGGCCGACTCCGATCGGTGCGATAACCGGGATAAAATCACTGTTGACCAGCAAGTCCAGTAGCTGGGTGTCGATGCTATCGACCTCGCCGACGTGACCGATATCGATAATCTCGGGTGCGGTCATCTCCGGTGTCTTGTGTGATACCGTCAGCTTTTTAGCCTTGATCAGCTTGCCGTCTTTACCGGTCAGGCCGATCGCCTTGCCGCCGTTGTTGTTGATCAGGCCGACGATATCCTTGTTGACCAACCCGCCGAGGACCATCTCGACCACGTCCATGGTGGCGCTGTCGGTGACTCGCATACCATTAACGAAACGCGACTCGATATTGAGTTTGTTGAGCAGATCGCCGATCTGAGGGCCGCCGCCATGCACAACGATCGGGTTGATGCCGACCGCTTTCATCAACACAATGTCGCGTGCAAAACTGTTCTTGAGTGTCTCGTCGATCATGGCGTTACCGCCGTACTTGATCACCAAGGTCTTTCCGGCAAAGCGCTGGATATAGGGGAGCGACTCGGTCAGTACATTGGCCACATTCATGGCGGAATCACGGTTGAGTGACATACGGTTCTCGCTTGTTTGTTCGTTAACGGTAGTGGCGGGTTAGTGCGGGATCGTCAGTGTCGCATCGATCGCATGCAGGTTGCGTTGGAACTGATCGCGAATACGCTCCAAAGCTTGCTGGGATTCGGCTTCGAATCGCAGCACCAGCACCGGGGTGGTGTTGGAAGCGCGTACCAATCCCCATCCATCGGGGTAGTTGACCCGAATGCCGTCGATGGTATGGGGGTCGCCACCGCTGTAGTCGGCCTGCTGCATCGCTTCGACGATGCTGAACTTGGATTGGTCGGTGACGTCGATGTTGATCTCAGGAGTGCTGATATCTTCCGGGAAGGCGGCGAAGATCTCGTCTGAACTGCGGCTATCGTTGGCCAGAATCTCGAGTAGACGGGCCGCGCCGTAGAGGCCATCGTCGAAGCCGTACCAGCGTTCCTTGAAGAAAATATGCCCGCTCATCTCACCTGCCAGCAGTGCCCCAGTCTCTTTCATCCGTCCCTTGATCAGCGAGTGGCCGGTCTTCCACATTTGCGGTTTGCCTTCGGCCTGCTCCAGCACGTTATGCAACAGTCGTGAGCATTTGACGTCGTAGATGATATCGGCGCCAGGATTGCGGCTGAGTACATCGAGTCCGAACAGCATCATCAGTCGGTCGGGATAAACTAGATGCCCCGTATTGGTCACCACGCCAACCCGGTCGCCATCGCCGTCAAACGCTAGGCCGATATCGGCTTGCTGAGCTTTAACTGTGGCGATTAGATCTTTTAAGTTCTCGGGCTTGCCGGGATCGGGGTGGTGGTTGGGAAAAGTACCGTCGATGTCGCAATAGAGTTCGGTCAGCTCGCAGCCCATCGCTTTGAGCAGCCGTGGGGCCAGTTCGCCGGCAACGCCGTTACCGCAATCGACCACGACCTTAAGCGGGCGTGATAATTTGACATCACCGATGATTCGCTGGATATAGTCGTTGGAGACGCTGACCTTGTTGAGCGCACCCTGGCCATCGCAGTAATCCTGCTGCTTGATGCGTGTAAGCAGCGCCTGGATATCATCGCCTGATAGAGTCTTGCCTTGGATAACGATCTTGAAGCCGTTGTAATCAGCCGGATTGTGGCTACCGGTGACCATCACGCACGAGCGGCTATCGAGAATGTTGGTGGCGTAGTAGGTAACCGGAGTAGGCACCATGCCAATATCGAGTACATCGCGACCGCTGGCGCGCAAGCCTTCGACCAACGCAGCGCTCATATCGGGGCTCGATAGTCGGCCATCGGCACCGACTACGACCTGCTGTTCGTTCTGTGCAGCAGCTTCGGCACCAATAGCGCGGCCGATATGGTAGACCACCGCGGGAGTCAGGGTGTCGCCGACTACGCCGCGAATGTCATAGGCGCGGAAAATCGAGTCGGGCAGATTGTTCGGTAGGGGGTAATCCATTGTAAATACTATCCTTAATACAAAATCTATTGGTTAAATACAGCGCGGCGACAATGCCATGCTGAAATCTGCAGGGTTGTGGGGCGGGTGCTGGTGGCAGCCTCTACTGTTGGCTTGTTATTGGCGACCAGAGTGGCCAAAACCGCCTTCGCCGCGATCTGAACTGCTGAACTCGTCGACAATCTCAAAATCAGCCTGTACCACCGGTACCAGCACCATCTGGGCGATCCGTTCACCCGGCTCGACCGTAAAGGTGTCGTGGCCGCGGTTCCAGCAAGACACCATCAGTGGACCTTGGTAATCGGAGTCGATTAACCCGACCAAATTACCCAATACCACGCCGTGCTTATGGCCCAGACCGGAGCGGGGCAGTAGCATCGCGCACAGCTGCGGATCTTCGATATGGATCGACAACCCGGTCGGTATCAGCTGGGTTTGGCCCGGCTCGAGTTGGATCGGCGCCTCGATCATGGCTCGCAGATCCATCCCGGCCGAGCCGGGGGTGGCGTAGGCGGGTAGCGGGTATTCGGAACCGATCCGGCTGTCGAGGATTTTGACCTGTAACTGTTTCATCTGTGTGTCTCTATATTTTTCTGGATCAAATTGTTGGTAAAAAATCTGTTTGCCAATTAAGCCTGTTTGAACTGGTCTGCGATCAGGCCGATCAACTGTCGTGCCAGCTGAGTCTTGCTGGCCTGTTGTAGTTGGGTGTGGCTATCGGCGGTGATCACCGTGACGGCGTTGTCGTCGCTGTTAAAACCGATCCCTTGCTGTGAAACATCGTTGGCGATCACCATGTTGAGTTTTTTGCGTGCCAGCTTGCCCTGGGCGTGTTCGAGCATTTTTTCGGTTTCAGCGGCAAAGCCAACCGTGAACGGGCGTTGCGGAAGGGCGGCAACGGTGGCGACGATATCGGGATTTTTGACCAGCTCGATACTCATTCGATCATCGTTCTTCTTAATCTTCTGCTCCGCTACTGAGGCGGGACGGTAGTCGGCGACTGCCGCTGCGGCGATGAATATATCGCAGCTGTCGATCTGTGCCAGCGCGGTGTCGAGCATCTGCTGGGCGCTGCTGGCATCGATGCGGGTTACCCGCTCGGGTGTGGCAAGATTTACCGGGCCGCTGATCAAGGTAACCTTGGCCCCGGCTTCGGCAGCGGCTTCGGCCAGTGCGTAGCCCATCTTGCCGGAGCTGTGGTTGCTGATGTAACGCACCGGATCGATCGCTTCGCGGGTCGGTCCCGCGGTGATGCAGACATGCTGGCCGGCAAGGCTACCGTTGGCGAACTGTGCCGCACAGAGCTCGGCCAGCTGCTGTGGCTCGAGCATTCGTCCTGGACCGTTGTCGCCGCAGGCCTGATCGCCGACACCGGGCCCCCAGAGGTTCATGCCCAGCGATTGCAGGTGTTTAGCATTGTCCTGGCTGCGTTGATCGCGCCACATCGCTTGGTTCATCGCCGGAGCCAATGCGATCGGAGCTTCAGTCGCCAGGCATAGTGTGGTCAGCAGGTCGTTGCCCATTCCCGCTGCCAACCGTGCCATAAAGTCGGCGCTGGCGGGGGCGATCAGTACCAGGTCGGCCCATTTGGCCAGCTCAAGGACATGCTGGTGCTCAAAGACACGTGCCATGATCCCATCGACGTACCCTGAGACCACCCGGGCGATATCGGCAATCGATTCGCGTTTGCCCAGCCCGATCTCGGCGGGAGAGAGGTACAGCGCATCGCCGCCCAACTGGCGCATGCCCATATCAAAGGATACACGGGTGCGCAGGCT
>JBFFKD010000050.1:0-10067 GCA_041555595.1 Motiliproteus sp. | reverse complement strand
CACCTTTGGTGCTGAAGAAACCCTGTTTCTAGCCGAAGGTTTTCTACACTGCGCGCTTGAAGACCTGATGGCCTGGCCCGGTGCAGTGGTGTTGGCACCCGCCAGTCATGGAGATCGAGACTGGGCCGAACAGTTGATCTCAGCCCTGGCGGTGAAGAACCTGGCGAACGCGACTGTGGTGCCGCAACACCAAGGGAATCTGGGCCACAGAATTATTGAACTGGATCGACAATTATTGAAGCTGGGGCATCAGCGACGTGTTTACATCGGTAGCGATGCACCAATCCTGAGTCCGCGCCATTATCAACAAGTTTTGAACCAGTTAGGCCAAGCCGAAGTGGTATTGAGTTCCGCCGACGATGGCGGGGTGACCATCATGGCAACCACAGCCCCGTGGCCAGCAGCGTTAACCGATCTGCCCTGGAGTACTGATCGGTTAGGCCAAGCGTTGGCAGATTGCTGCCGTGATCAAGGGCTAACTGTCGGCTATATTGAGCCCAGTTATGATATCGATTTCGAGGTCGATCTGACGCGTCTGCAGATCGATCTAGAGCAGGACCAACGTCCCGCTCGTCAACAGTTGCTACAACGGTTACAGACGTTGTTTAAACCTGACGCCCGAACCGGCAATTCCAATCGCGCTGAAAGTAAACCGGAGATGTATCGTTGAACGACTTAAGTATTTCACCACAGCAGTTGATCCCAACCCGGTCACAGGATTGGTACTTCACCCCGGATAATCAGCCGCGTGGTTACATCGATCCGCACACCCTGCGAGAGCTATGGTTCCATACCGGCACCGCCTGCAATCTTGCCTGTCCCTTTTGTTTGGAAGGTTCGGGGCCGGCTGATGATCGGTTACAGCTGGTCAAGCTTCCCGATGTTGTTCCCTTTATCGATGAAGCGTTGGAACTGGGCGTCGAGCAGTTCTCCTTTACCGGTGGTGAGCCGTTTCTGGCGAAAGACCTGGTCAAAATTCTAACCTATGCCGCCGCCCGTCGTCCCTGTCTGGTGCTGACCAATGGGACCGATCCTCTACTGCGGCGACTGCATCAACTCGATCCGCTAAGGAGTGCTGCGCACCCGGTCAAGTTCCGGGTCAGCCTCGATTATGTAGAAGCGAGCAAACACGATGCCGATCGGGGCGAGGGCAGTTTCGATAAAGCGATCCAAGGTTTGCAGCAGCTACATCAACGCGGTTTTGCCATTTCGGTCGCCCGTCATATGGAGACCAATGAAGATAGCACTGAGGTCGATGGCCAATTTCGGGCGCTATTCCGTCAGCATGCTCTGCCGGAAGATCTGCATATCGTCGCCTTTCCAGACTTTGCCGTTCCGGGCAGCCACCCACAGGTGCCGCAGATCACTGAGCACTGCATGACACACTATCAAAACGCCGACAACCGACAGAACTATATGTGCGCATTCAGCAAGATGGTGATCAAACAAAATGGTCAGATGCGAGTCAGCGCCTGTACACTCGTCGACGACGATACTGAGTACGATCTGGGCAGCACTCTACGTGAAGCGATGCAGCACCGAATCAGCATGCGTCACCATCGCTGTTACAGCTGCTTCGCCTTCGGAGCCTCCTGTAGCGAGGGATAACGACCTAGCACCGCACCGCTAGGTACTTTCAATCAACATTTTCCAAGTTTAGACAAGGACACAACGTGCTAGCGATTATTGGCGGTACCGGTATTTATGCCCTCGAAGGACTCGAAATTCTACAGCAACACCAGCTGAACACCCCATACGGATCACCGTCGGCACCGCTGGTGCGCGGTCGTTTATCAGGACAGGAGGTCTGCTTTTTAGCGCGTCACGGCCAAGCACACCAGTTGTTGCCGTCTGAAGTTAACTACCGAGCCAATATCTGGGCGTTAAAGTCGATCGGTGTTACCGAAGTGATCGGCGTATCGGCGGTAGGCAGTCTGCGCCAAGAGATCGCGCCTGGTGACTTGTCGATCCCCGATCAGTATTTTGATTTTGTCAAAGGGGATCGTGAACGTACCTTTTTCGGCAATGGCTTGGTCGCACACGTGTCGACTGCCGAGCCGACCTGTAACACATTGACCAGCGAGTTAGTACAGGCAGGTAGCGATCTTAATCTGACCATTAACACCGGCAAGACCTACGGTTGCGTGGACGGGCCTCGACTGGGAACCCGCGCTGAGAGCCTGTTTTTACGTGGCGCCGCTGGCTGTGACCTGGTTGGAATGACCAATGTGCCAGAGGTGTTTTTAGCCCGTGAAGCCCAGCTATGCTACAGCACTTTATGTATCGCCACGGACTATGACTGTTGGCTAGAGGATCCGGACCAACACGTCAGTGTCGAGCAGGTAATCGCCCGCTATGGCGCTAGCCTGGAACGCGCCAAAACCGTATTGCATCAACTGATTCGGCGTCGAAGCGAACGAGTCCATGACCAGGGTTGTAGTTGTCGTCAGGCGCTGGCCTGCGCGGTACTGACTGATCACGACCATTTGAGCGATGATAAGCGGGCACTGTTGGAGCTGCTCAAACGCTGATGTCCACTATGGTTAGCCATCAGCCTTTATTATCGGTGATCATTCCGCTTGGCCCGCACGAATCAACATTGGATCGATTGGCAGCCGATCTGCTGTTACTCCCGAATGACTGTGAAATATTGTTAGTCAGCTGTGCGGGGTCGGTGGAGCTGAGCCAGCAGCTGAGGTTGCCAGGACGGTTAGCTGATTCGCCACAGGTGCGTCGGATCGAGGCGACACAGGGGCGGGCGGCCCAGCTGAACGCCGGTGCGGCCGCGGCTCAGGGTCGATTTTTATGGTTCGTCCATGCCGATAGCTGCCTGTCACCCTGGGTAATTAAGCAGTTGCTGGTAGGCATTAGTGACCGGCCACAGGCGTTGCACTGCTTTCGACTGCATTTCGATAATGCTGGCGGTCTCACCAATCGGATCAAGCTGAACGCCGTTGGTGCCAACCTTCGATCACGCTGGCTCAAAGTGCCGTTCGGTGATCAGGGATTTTGCCTGTCAGCGCAGCTGTTTGAGCAGCTAGGCGGTTATAACGAAACCGTAGCCTACGGGGAGGATCATCTACTGGTGTGGCAGGCACGTCGAGCCGGGGTGAAGCTCAATCTGTGTCATGCCATGATCACAACCAGTGCTCGTAAATACTGCCAGAAGGGCTGGTTATCTCTAACTGTGCGTTACCAATGGTTATGGATCAAACAAGCACTGCCACAAGCCTGGGCACTGATTTGCGGCCGGTAACCCTTAGCTTGAGAACGCCGCTAAGGCGGTCATGTTGTGTAAAGCGAAGATCGGCATATCTACTGTAATTTGATAACTGCAGAGGCGCTTATGAGGGCTGAAAATGTGCTGGTATTTATGACCTTCAGCGTTAGCGAACTGCGGTCTATGCTTTTACCTATCAGCTAGACGCTTTAAAGTAACGAGTTGTCATCTTTACTGTTGAGAGGAGTAGGGGGCTTTGAAAAAAAGTGATTGCGGTGCACCGAAATCGTTCGATAGTGCGTCGATAGAGCCACAGCTAAAACAAGCCGCAGCTCAAGGCCTGCCTGCGGTCAACAGTTGGAAGCCCGAACTCAGTGGTGATATCGATCTGCGTATCGATCGACAGGGGCAGTGGTACCATGAAAGCACTCGATTTGAGCGCGATGCGTTAGCCAAGATGTTCGCCTCGATTTTGCGCAAAGAGGGCGATGACTATTTCGTATTGACCCCGGTCGAGAAGTGGCGGATTCAGGTTGATGATGTTCCTTTTCTGATCACCGAGATGGAGTTGGTTAATCCTGGTCCGGAGCAACAGTTAGAGATGAAGACCAGCTTGGGCGATCAACTCTGTGTCGGAGCTGACCATCCATTATGGCTGAAAACAGATTCAGTAAGTGGTGAACCGACACCCTACGTGCGGGTCCGCGATCAACTCGACGGGCTGTTGTCGCGCCCCGTGTTTTACCAGTTAGTCGAACTGGCTGGAGAACATGAGATCAACGGGGTGCCTCATTTCGGCGTGTACAGTAGCGGTCAGTTCTTCTGTTTGGAAAATTAATCGAAACCCTCTACATCTGACCACCCCGCGGTTACAGCGAGTGGCTTTCGGATCATGAAACGCTCCGTTGCTGCTGAGCCTGCCAAAGAGCCGCGTATGCCCCGTTACGTGCCAGAAGCGCCTGATGATCGCCTTGTTCTAGCAACTGTCCCTGATCGAGTACCAGGATGGTGTCGGCATCAACAATGGTCGACAGCCGGTGAGCTATTACCAAACTGGTGTGGTCACGTGACAATGTCTTAATCGCGCCCAGAATAGCCTGTTCCGAATGTGAATCGAGTGACGAGGTGGCCTCGTCGAAGACCAGAATCGGAGCGCCTTTGAGTATTGTACGGGCAATTGCCACCCGCTGTTTTTCACCGCCGGAAAGTTTAAGGCCTCGTTCGCCGACCCGGGTGCTATCACCATCTGGAAGTTGTTCAATGAAGTGTTGCAGGTGCGCCAGTTTTATCGCGTGGCGGACCTCGTCATCACTAGCAGCGGGGCGGCCGTAACGGACGTTCTCGAAGATGGTGTCATTAAATAACACGGTATCTTGCGGAACTATACCGATCACACGACGTAACGAAGCCAGAGTGCAGCGGCTGATATCCTGGCCATCGATCAGGATGCGACCGGCACCGCAGTCGTAAAATCGAAACAGCAACTTCACCAGTGTCGATTTTCCCGCACCGCTGGCACCGACCACCGCTATCGTTTGGCCGGGTTCGATAGTAAAGCTTAGCGAATCGATAATCTGTCGATCGCTGTGATAACCAAATTCCACCTGGTCGAATTTCACCTGACCATGGTTAAAGGTTAATTCAGACGCATTCGGCAACTCTGCTACGGCAGGAGTGACCTTCAAAAGATCGAACATGTGTTCGATATTTGCCATCGAACCTTTGATCTCTCGGTAGACAAAACCTAGAAAATTCAACGGCATAAATAGCTGAATCATAAAGGCATTGATCAGTACAAAATCACCCAGACTCATGGCGCCGGTGCTGACCTGCTGTGCCGCTAACCACATCATGGTGGTCATCGAAAACGCTATGATCAGAGCCTGTCCTGCGTTGAGGGCGAACAGCGACAGTCGGTTCTTGCGCCGAGCCTGCTCCCAGTTCCCCAGCTCATGGTCGTAGCGTTGTGCTTCGAAATTTTCGTTTCCGAAATATTTAACCGTCTCGAAATTGAGCAGACTATCGACCGCCCGAGTGTTGCTCGCTGAATCAGCCCGATTAGCCTCGCGAACGAAACGGGTGCGCCACTCGGTCGCCTTGATCGAATAAACCACATAGATGGCGATCGAAACTAACGGAATTAGAGCAAAGCTAGCGCCATAGTTGTAGAACAGCAGCCCCACCACCATCGCTATCTCAATAAAGGTCGGACCGATATTGAAGACAAAGAAGCGCAGTAGAAAGCCGATACCGGTGGTGCCGCGCTCTATATCGCGCGATAAGCCACCGGTGCGTCGATTAAGGTGGAAACCCAAGTCCAGGTTATGCAAGTGTTCGAACACTTTTAAGCCGATCCGCCGCATGGCCCGCTCGGTCACCCGACCGAATACGGTATCGCGCAGTTCGCCAAACAACACATTGGCAAACCGGGCCAAGCCGTAAGCCATCACCAATCCCAACGGCGCTAGCAGTAACCCCAGTTCGGTATTCTGATCCAGGTCGTCAACGATATGCTTGAGGAGGAAAGGCCCGACCACGCTGGCGGCCTTGGCTAGGATCAAGCACAGCAGGGCGACGGCAACCCGCCTTTTATAGTCGTACAGGTAAGGGGTGATCAACTTCAACAATTGCCAGTTGATAGCGCCACTGTCGTGGTCAGACTGAGTGCTGTGTCGCATAGGGAGGTTCGTCTGTATTAAAAGGTGAGTATAATAGTCTGAATTGAGCCAACAGACCGTTTTATTGTCTCGACAACAATCACCCTATTAAGGCCTGTTAGCCACCATGGCTATAAAAAGATTGATGTTGCTTACGTAAAATATTGAATAGAAAGCAGTTAGGCAGCCAGAAGTAGGCCGTTATATCAGCACTGCCCCTGAATATCTCACAGCAGGAGTGTGCCAATGAGCACTCTTTTTGTGCTGACCTGTTTGCTTAACGGCAAGCAGGTCAGCGGCTTGAGCAACAGCGAAGAGATCGCTGTAGGCCTGACCGACCTAGTGCCCTTTTTGCTGGAGGATGAGTTGAAAAAACGTGGCCGCGGCTGTGCTGGCGCGGCTAAACGGATAATATCTATAGCGATGATGCTAGAGCCTTCACCCATGCCGTTATCACCGGATAGAGACGTTAGTGTGCTATTGATTAATGTTTGAACTGCGACCCTATCAAAAAGACTCGGTTAGAGCCGTGGTCGAACACTTTAGAGGCAGTAGTGATCCAGCCGTGGTCGTTCTACCCACCGGTGCCGGCAAGAGCCTGGTGATCGCCCAATTGGCCCGATTGGCACGGGGCAGAGTGCTGGTGCTGGCGCATGTCAAAGAACTGGTCGAGCAGAACCACGCCAAATACCAAGCCTACGGTAACCCGGCCAGTGTTTTTTCAGCAGGACTCAAGCGCAAAGAGTCGACCGAGCAGGTGGTTTTCGGCAGTGTTCAATCGGTATCCCGTAACCTGGAACACTTCACCCAGGGCTTCACCCTGCTGGTGATCGACGAGTGCCATCGGTTGTCTCTCGATCAAGACTCTCAGTATCAGCGAGTGATTGAACACCTGCGCCAGCACAACCCCGATCTGAAAATTCTCGGCCTGACAGCGACACCATACCGACTTGGACTGGGCTGGATCTATCGCTATCACCATCACGGTATGGTGCGGGGCGAGCCAGACTGTTTTTTTCACGACTGCATCTTTGAGCTGCCGTTACGGCTGATGGTTAAGCAAGGTTATCTAACCCCGCCAAACCAGGTCGATGGGGCTATCGCCCAATACGATTTCAGCTCCTGTGCCCCGGGTATTGGTGGGCATTACAGTGAGGCTGATCTTAACCGGGTGGTGAGAAATGCCGAGCGCGCCACGGCGCAGATCATCTCGCAGCTGATCGATGCCGCGCAACAGCGACAGGGGGTGATGATTTTTGCCGCCACCGTTGACCATGCTCGAGAGATCATCGGGTACCTGCCTGAAGGCGAAGCAGCATTGGTGTTGGGGGAAACGGAAGGGCGCCAGCGCGACCTGATGATCGATGCATTCAAGGCTAGAGAACTCAAGTACCTGGTTAATGTCTCGGTGCTTACGACCGGTTTTGACGCCCCGCATGTCGACCTGATTGCCATTCTTCGACCAACCGAGTCGGTCAGTCTGTACCAGCAGATCATCGGTCGAGGCTTGCGGTTAAGTCCGAACAAAACCGATTGCCTGGTATTGGAGTTTGCCGGTAATAACTATGACCTTTTTGCGCCAGAGATCGGTTCCCCTAAGCCGTCCCCTGATACTGAACCGGTGATGGTGTTCTGCCCTGAGTGCCAGTTTGCCAATACCTTCTGGGGAAAAACAGATAGCCAAGGGCATATCATTGAGCACTTTGGTCGGCGTTGCCAGGGGATTCTCGACCATGCTGATCAGTCCACCAACAGCATAACAGCCAACAAGATCAATCAACGACAGCAGTGCGATTATCGGTTTCGGTTTAAAGAGTGCGAGCGCTGTAATGCCCAGAATGACATCGCAGCCAGGCGTTGCCACCATTGCGACGCAGTGATGATAGATCCTGACACCAAGCTGCGTGAGGCGCTGGCGTTGAAAGATGCATTGGTACTGCGCTGCGCCGGCATGACGTTGGAGTCGATCCAGAGTAAGGCGGGGCGAGTGCAACTCAAGGTAATTTATCACGATGAGGACGGCACCGAACTGGCCGAGTATTTCAGCCTGGACACACCAGCTCAGCAACGCGCTTTTGAGATCAATTTTCTAAGATCACACCTGCGTAACACCGAAGCGGTTGAGATCTTTAAAAACCAGCCTCTAGGCGTACAACAGGTCATATCCACCGAGGCGCTATACCGTGCTCCAGACTTTGTTGTTGCAAGAAAGAGGGGCCATTTTTGGGCAATCAAGGAAAAACTATTCGACTATGAGGGGCGTTACCGGCAGGCGTATCGGTAGCTGTTGATTTTACCAAGAAGACTCGCAAGCAAGCGCGATCTAGATATAGCCAAACCCTAACAGTAAGCGATGTCCGGCTTACAGCAGCGGTCAAATACCAACAATAAACTCAGGCATAGCGATCAAAAAAGCCGCAGTCGGATCACTCCGAGCTGCGGCTGAACTGCGCTACGCACCCTATTCAGGGCTATAGCACCCGCTGAAGAATTACTTCATCGAGATAGTTGTGTGAACCTTGTCTGAGGTTGTTCCAGGCTCGAACCAGCGCGCCGAAACGGTATGGGTTTGTGTCCAGAACTGCATGACCTGTTGACCATTCGGTCCAAGATCACCCAGTTTGGAAGCCCGTGAACCCGTGAAGCTGAAGTAAGCTACCGGGACAGCAATCGGAATGTTGATCCCGATCTGGCCTACATCGACATTGTTTTCAAACCAACGAGCACTCCAACCGGAGCTGGTAAAGATCGCGGTGCCATTACCATTCTCATTGGCATTGATAATTTCAACGGCACTCTCTAGATCATCGGCACCCATCACACACATAACCGGACCAAAGATCTCTTGCGTGTAGATATCCATCTCGGTAGTAACATCAGCAAACAGAGTCGGTCCGACGAAGTTACCGTTAGGATAGCCTTCGACCTCAACACCACGACCATCCAGCAACAAGCTCGCGCCTTGCTCAACACCGGTAGCGATCAACCCTTCAACACGGGCTTTGGCCTGCGGAGAGACCAGTGGTCCAAGATCAGCCTCACGATTGGTACCAGGACCAACGATCATATTCTTGGCGCGCTCAACCATCTCTGGCAACCACTCGCGTGCTTCACCGACCAAAATAACCACGGAGTTAGCCATACAGCGCTGACCCGCCGCACCGAAGCAAGAACCCAGCATGTGGTTGATGGCCTGATCCTTGTTGGCATCGGGCATGATCACCGCATGGTTCTTTGCACCCATCATGCACTGGGCCCGCTTACCCGCTTCACTAGCACGACGGTATAGTGAAGTACCCACGTGAGTTGAGCCGATGAAAGACAGCGCCTTGGTGTCAGGGTGATCAGCCAGGCGATTAGCCACATCAGCACCACCGTGGACAACGTTCAAGACACCGGCGGGTAGGCCCGCTTTGTGCGCCAGATCGACCAGCATCATGGTCGAGGATGGGTCTTGCTCGGATGGCTTCAACACAAAGGTGTTACCGCAAGCGATAGCAGCAGGAAACATGAAGCAAGGCAACATAATGGGGAAGTTGAAAGCGGTGATGCCCACGCCCACGCCTAGTGGCTTATTGAGGGTGTAAACATTGACGTTACCGGCGACATTATCGGCCAACTCGCCCAACTGCAGCTTGGTAACCAAGCAAGCATTTTCAATCGCTTCGAGACCGCGTCCAACTTCGCCTTCGGCATCTGGCAGTGTTTTACCATGCTCAAGGCTTATCAACTCAGCGAGTTCTTTAACATTCTCACGTACCAACTGTTGGAACTTGAGCATGATCGCCTGACGTTTAGCGATTGATACCTGGCGCCAGCTTTTAAAAGCTTCTTTAGCGTTAGCGACTGCGGCATCAACTTCATCCAGGGTCGCGAAAGGTACTTGGGCGACCACTTCCTGAGTAGCAGGATTAAGAACATCAACCAAGTTACCGCTGGTTGATTGAACCGGCTCACCATTAATAATCATCGGAATCGTTGGGACACTCATCGTTCTCTCCTTGTTTATGCTGCGTTGGGCTTAATACTGCATTTATGCAATCAAAAAAAACATTGGTACCGAGGATAGAGGCAGGATATCTTTTGAACAACAGACACTAAAGCAATCACGGCTTGCATATTTGCAAGGCTATCAATTGGTCGTAAAGAATGGATATGAACTGGGATGACCTGAAGGTTTTTTTGGAAGT
>JBFFKD010000049.1:0-10105 GCA_041555595.1 Motiliproteus sp. | reverse complement strand
CGGTCAAGTTGAGCTGGGTCTGTTGTTGCGGTGTCCACTGGTGCAGTCGCTGTAGGGTTGCGGTTTCAATCGACAACCGTTGAGACATCTGAGTATTGCGCAGCGAGACGTTGATAGCCGAGAGGTTAAAGCTGTTGATGCCTGCACGCCATTCGGTGGCGGGTTGTTCGGGGTCTGTGATTGAGGTTTCTGATTCAGCCGGGGGCTCTGGAATAGTCAGCGGTCCCAACCGCCACTGTTGACCCTGGTATAGATGTAGCTCTATGTCGTTAAGCACCAGCGACGAGATCTGTAGCCGTTTTTTCCACAGTTGTTGATAGCTGAGTTCGGCCTCTAGCAAACCGACTTTGAGTTCCGGCTGATCTTTGGCAGTCGCCGACAACCCTGTTAATTTGACATATCCGGTCCATGGGTTGAGGTAGAGTGATTCAATCTCTGTCTGCTCGGCTCCGAGTTCCAGCATCTGCTGCTTGGCCAGGTACTTGAGGGTGAGTGCCGGGGCAAAGCTGATAATGACAATCAGGCCGAAGGAGATGGTAGCGCTGATAATCAGTGGTTTACGGTTTATCATAAAACGATCCGGAGATAGAGGTAACAGCGAGGGACTGGTTGATTGCGCTTGCCCGGTAGCTTGCTAGGTTATTGAAAGCATAAAACAAAGTGAGAGGTTTTGCTGTTGTGATTGACTCAAAAAAGAGTCTTAAAATCGGTCAGGTAGCGGCGTTGGCCAATCTGAGTGTGGAGTCGATTCGTTATTATGAACAGCGAGGTTTGTTGCAGGCCCCACGTCGCAGTCAATCGGGCTATCGTGAGTACTCACATCGGGTGCTGGAGCGGCTTGCTTTTATCGCTCGTGCCAAAGTGCTGGGTTTTTCATTGACCGAGATCGGTGAGTTGTTGCAGTTACAGATCAGCCCAGATGCCGACCGCGGTCAGGTGAAGCAGGTGGTGGTGGAGAAGTTAGAGTTGGTGGAGCAGAAGTTGCAGCAGTTACAGCAACTCAAGGGGGCGTTGCAGAAGTTGGCGTGCAGTTGTGATGGTCACGGTAGCGTCGACGATTGCCCCATCATTACATTCTTGCAGCAAGGTGATGCCGCCGCGTTATGCGGCGAGCAATCGGCGAGCTAATGGTAGTCGTTAGTCGCGACGGAGCTGTTTGACACCGTCTGCGGTTCCGATCAGAACCAGATCAGCCGGGCGAGCAGCGAACAGGCCGTTGGTGACCACGCCGACGATGTTGTTGATCTTCTGCTCCAAGGGTACCGCTGCTGAGATCTCTAGATTATGGATGTCTAGAATCTGGTTGCCGTTATCGGTGATAAAACCTTCACGGTAAACGGGCTGAGCATCAAGCTTGAACAGTTCCCGAGCAACATAACTGCGCGCCATCGGCAGCACTTCGATCGGAAGAGGGAAGGCCCCCAGCAGATCGACCTGCTTGCTCTCGTCGGCGATACAGATGAATTTTTTGGCGACCGCCGCAACGATCTTTTCACGGGTTAACGCACCGCCGCCGCCCTTAATCAATTCAAGTTTATCGTTAAATTCGTCGGCACCGTCGACATAGACATCCAGCTGGTTGACGCCGTTGAGGTCGTAGACCGGAATGCCGTGGCTCTTAAGTCGCATCGCTGTCGCTTCACTGCTGGCTACCGCACCATCGAACAGATGTTTTATCTTAGCTAGCTCGTCGATAAAGCAATTGGCGGTTGAGCCTGTCCCCACACCGATAATGCTGGTCAGCTCCAGGCTGCCCTGAATCTGTTCAACGGCGGCAACGGCAACGGCCTGTTTCATCTCATCTTGGGTCATGGGCGGTCTCTATAGGGGCTGGTCAAGTAAGTGAAGGTGGATAGTATACGTTGCCCGCGTCGGTGGTTGTAGCGAGATTGGATGCAGTATTTTCATTCAATCTATCGTAGCGCGGTGGTATTGCAGCGGTGGACTCACTCGGGGTGAGTGATTACTATGATGCACTGCCAAAAACACGAGGTTTTCGGCAGTTTTTATGGCCGTCAATGCCGTTACTTTTTCAGCCGTCAGATTGAGTCGATTATGCCGCACCAATACATCAAGAAGATCCTGCAGGCCCGGGTCTACGATATTGCCAAAGAAACTCCGTTGGATGATGCGACGGCGATTTCGGCGCGACTCAACAATCGGGTGCTACTCAAGCGTGAAGACCTGCAGCCGGTGTTCTCGTTCAAGTTACGCGGCGCCTATAACAAGATGTCTCAGCTGACCGAAGCGCAGCGTCAATGCGGCGTGGTGGCCGCATCTGCCGGCAACCATGCTCAGGGGTTGGCGTTGTCGGCCAAAGTGATGGGGGTTGATGCCACCATCGTGATGCCCAAAGCCACGCCCGATATCAAGGTTGATTCGGTGCGCGCTCATGGCGCTAAGGTGGTGCTGCATGGTAACAGCTTTGAAGAGGCGTCTAAGTATTCGCAACAACTGGTTGAGGAGCAGGGACTGGTCTATGTCCATCCGTACGATGATCCCGATGTGATTGCCGGTCAAGGCACCATCGGTATGGAGTTGTTACGCCAGCATAGCGGGCCGATCCATGCCATCTTCGTACCTGTCGGTGGCGGTGGTTTGATCTCTGGTATCGCGGTTTATATCAAGTATCTGCGCCCTGAGATTAAAGTGATCGGCGTTGAGTCGGAGGATTCCGCCTGTTTGAAAGCGGCGATGGAGGCCAATGAGCGGGTGATTTTACCGCACGTCGGTATCTTCGCCGAAGGTGTGGCGGTGGCTCAGATCGGCGAAACCACCTTCGATATCTGCCGCAACTATGTGGATGAAGTGATCACCGTCAACACCGATGAAACCTGCGCTGCGATCAAGGATATCTACGATGATACCCGTTCGATCACCGAGCCGGCAGGCGCGCTGGCGCTGGCAGGATTGAAAAAATATGTTGCTCGTGAAGGTATTGAAGCCAAGACCCTGATCGCGATTGACAGTGGCGCTAATGTTAACTTTGACCGGTTGCGACATGTGTCCGAGCGAGCCGAGCTGGGCGAACAGCGTGAGGCGATTATCGCCGCCAAGATCCCTGAACGGCCGGGCAGTTTTAAACAGTTTTGCCAAACGTTGGGTAGTCGCAACATCACCGAATTTAACTACCGTTACAGTGATAGCACTGAAGCGGTGGTGTTTGCCGGGGTTCAGATCAAGCCGGGTGAGCGTGGCGAGTTGTTGGCCGAGCTGGAACAGCAGCTCGACGAGGTGGTGGATCTAACCGACGATGAAACGGCCAAGTTGCACGTGCGCTATATGGTGGGTGGCCACACACCGGCCGATGTCGACGATGAAGTAGTGTATCGATTTGAGTTTCCCGAGCGCCCCGGCGCGTTGCTGCGGTTCCTGAATAAGATCGGCGGGCGTTGGAATATTTCTATGTTCCACTACCGCAACCACGGTGCGGCTTATGGGCGGGTCTTGGTGGGGATGCAGGTGCCGGTCGATGAACGTGAGCAAGTTGCCGCCTTCCTTGATGAGGTTGGCTACAACTGTTGGGAAGAGACCGACAATCCTGCTTACCAGCTGTTCCTGAACTGATTACGGCATCGGTTACTGTCGTGGCTCAGGCTCGTGGCAATCGGATCGTCACCTCGAGTCCATGCGGATCGAGGTTGGTTGCGCTGATGTCACCCTGATGTTGCTTTATCGCTCGGGCTGCGATCGCCAGCCCTAACCCCCAGCCGCCCTGTTGTCGACTGCGTGCCTGGTCGGTACGCACAAAGGGTTCAAAAATTTTGTTCAGCATCGACGGCTCTATCCCCGGTCCTTGATCCCGTACTCGTATCATCACCTCGTTTTCATCGTGCTCTAATTGAATAGAAACCTCGGCTTGTGAGTATTTGAGCGCATTACCGATGACGTTGTCGAGCGCGCGGTTGATCAGTTTTGGATCGATTTTCAGAACAACGGGCTGATCGGCCTCTAACCGAACCCGGCTATGGTCGAAGTTGCAGTCGTCGGTCAGCGTTTGCAGCAACCTGTTCAGATTGGTGTCGTGCTTGCTGTCCTGCTCCGGTTGGCTATCGAGTCTAGCAAGCAACAGAATTTCACCGATCAGTTCATCCAGCAGTTCGGCCTGATGTTCGACCCGATCCAATGCCTGCATTGATCCGGGCTTTTTGCGCGCCAGTTCCAGCGCCACCCGTTGCCGCGCTAATGGCGTCCGTAGTTCGTGTGATACATCGCGTAGCAACTGCTGCTGCCCCTGCAGTAGTGTTTGCAGTCGCTCAGCCATCCGGTCGAAATCCTGCCCCAGTTGTCCCAGTTCATCTTTACGGCTGCTGACCTGTTGTCCGACCCGGCTGTCGAGTTGCCCCTGCGCCAATTGTTGGCTGGTGCGTTGCAGTTGGCGGATCGGGCGGATCAGATAGCGTGCCATCACAAATGACAGCAACCCGACCAGTAGGATCGATAGTCCCAGCCGCCAGACTAGGGCTGCGCCGGAGTAGAGGTGATCGATCAGCTCGTGTGGGTTGAGTACCACAAACAGATAATGACGCTGCTGATACTCGATCGGCCAGATGATAGGTCTAAAGCTTGGTGCCATCATAGACCGATGGGGTGGGCTATCGAATCGGTCGCTGGGTGATATCAGTCGCTGATGGTCAGTGTCGCGGTTCGGCGCCAACCGTTGCGACCGGTTGTGCAATCGGTTGTGCAGTCGTGGTGGTAGCGGTTCTCCGTTGAGGCTGCGGGCACGCTGGTCGAGCAGCAAAACCCGTAAACCGGTCTGCTGGTGGAGTTGCCTATACCAGTCGTTAAGCGAGTCAGAGCCTTGATCAAGGTAGCGCTGCAATGTTTGCTCGGCGTATGTGGCGACCTGCTCGTTATGTGACTGCGAGTTTTGAAACTGCTTTGCCAGCAGCCAGGTCACCATCATGTTGCTGCCGATCACCAGCAACATGACCAGCCAGAACGCCAGAAATACTTTTAGGTAGAGGCTACGCATCGTCGCTGCTCGGTGAACCTTGATTATCTGCCTCGGTGGTGATCGTCAAGCGGTAGCCAGATCCACGCACGGTATTAATTTGAATGATACCCGGCGCTGTCTGGTTGAGTTTCTTACGCAGGTTGCTCAGATGCATATCGAGACTACGGTCAAAAGGTCCGGGTAGCCGATCCAGAGCGGCCTTGTTGAGTGCCGGTTTGCTAACCAGCTGGCCTGCCGCATGTTGCAGCTGTTGCAAGATGCGCAACTCGGTTTGGGTCAGATCCAGTGGTTGGCCCGCCAGGGTTGCCGTCTGATTGGCTAGGTCGATGGTGAGCGGGCTGTCTGGCTGCTGGTTAATGGCACGGCTGGGCTGGTGCTCCAGCGCCACCCGGCGGGTGATGGCGCGAATTCTGGCCAGTAACTCACGTGGACTGCAGGGTTTGGCCAGGTAGTCATCGGCACCTATCTCCAATCCGATAATTCGATCCACCTCTTCACCGCGAGCCGACATCATCAGTACCGGGGTGGTGGCCGAGCTATCGGGCTGCTGACGGAGTGTTTTGAGGGTATCGAAACCGTTCAGGCCGGGCATCATCAGATCCAGAATGATGACTGCATAGCTACGGCTGGCGACGCGGGAAAGAGCCTGCTGACCATCGTGTGCTTGTTCGACCTTGAACCCTTCGAGTTGCAGGTACTCGGCCAGCATCTGGCACAGTTCTAAGTCATCGTCGACCAGTAGTATTGGATCCATAGTGTTGTGCGCGTCGGTCAGGTTGATGGTTTTATTTTGGCATAACAGCGGTCATCGCTAGACCACCTTTACGCAAACTTTACATAGCGTTGACGCCGCTTTGCATTGGGGCAAGTAGACTTTTAATGAAGCGAAACATCAACCCAGAGGATAGGATCATGAAAACACAAACTCGAATCGGTATCAGCGTTGCCGCGTTGCTGTTGGCGGGCGGCACGATGCTAGCGGTGGCCGGCTCCGATGATGACTGCCGTGGCAAAGGCGGGTTGGGGTATGGCGGTATGGGGTATCTGAACAGCGGTGGTGACGGCTCGATGATGGGTCAAGGCTATGGCCGCCACGGGGGCGACTATGATCCGGCCAAGATGCAGCAGAAAATGTTGCAGCGGCTCGATCAGCAGTTGTCGTTGACCGACCAGCAACAGCAGCAGATCGGTGACCTGATGGCTCAGCATCAACAACAGATGCCGGCCAATCGTGCTCAGATGCAGCAGTTCCGCCTGCAGATGCATAATCTTGACCCGGCAGCGGCCGACTATAGCCGTCAGGTCGAGGCGTTAGCCGCAGAGCAGTCTGCGCTGATGAGCCAGAAGATGGTTGAGCGTGCCAAGCATCATGCCGAGCTCTACGCGCTACTGACGCCCGAACAGCAGCAAGCATTTCGTCAACTCGAGCAGCAGCGTGGCGAACGACGCGGTGGTCATCATCGGATGTGGTGATGGTTGGATCGGCAGTTGTTGGGTCACCGTGAGCTAAGCGTAGGTGTTGGAGGTAACACCTACGCCTGTTGCCGTGTTATTGCACTGACGACTCGGGGACTTCAGCTGAATGGGGGTAATCATCGCGGGTCAATGCCTGAATGCTGAACAGGCTTAGGCTAATCAACCCCCAGATCAGCCCGATCACCACGCCCAGATCGACGATGCCGCGCCAAGGTTGGTCGAGCAGTGATACCGCCTGAACCAAGCCGATAATCATTATGGTTAGGGCGAAGGTCAGGATCTGCCGTTTACGCACGATGCCGAAGTAGCCCATACAGAAGAACGGTGCCAACAGCGTGCGCAGAAGGCTGGGATTGCGATACAGGTAAGCGGTACGGGCCGCAACACGCGGTGAAAACCCTTTCTGGAAACCTTTGTAGCCTTCGTTGTAAGCCATAAATAGAATCCAAACGACTAGCGCTAGCCAGTGCAGCGTGTCGAGCGAATAGCTAAACGTATCGATGCTGATCAGGCTCAGGCGGTAGATAGCAAAACTGAACAGGGCGAAGATACCGAAAAATCCCCAGCAGGCCGCAATGACTCCCATAGATCGATCTGTCCGCAGTTGGTGTCCCTGGCTGGATCAGCCGGGACGGTGGTTGGATAATAAAAACAGGCGACCATTATAGCCGCCTGTGTTGCAGATGCGAAATGCTAAATAGTGGCGGGTTAGCCGGGCCGGCCGTCGATTCGGGGGCGAATCAGCATCGGCGCGTAGTCGCGCAAGAATGCAGCAAACGCCAGTACCCACAGTACAGCCGAGCCGATCAGTAACGCCGTGCCGATAGGTCCGGGCGTCAGCGTGGCGGCGAGCCGGATCAGAGCGCCGATCGCCAGTAATCGAATGCCCCAAACGGTCAGCGCGGGTAGTTCCAGCATCCGGCCGGTGTGTCCCAGCGACACACGAGCCATCATCCCTAGCGTAATCAAACCGATACCGCCATAAGCGAATGCATGGGTAGCGCTACTGGCTGGCAACCAGTTCAATAACGCAGCGCCTTTTAAGCAGAAACCGATACCGATCGAGCCGTAAGCCAGGTGCAGCACCCAGATAATCGGCTTGCTCCAGATTCGACGGTCGTACCAGCCCGACAGTCGTAGCAGATGTATCGCGCCGACAAGCAGGCTCAGGATCGCAGTGGGTAAGGCTAGTTGCTCTGAAGCGCTATTGAAAAACAGTTGAATCAGCAGCAACAGCACCACCCCAGCGATGGCGCAGAACTCAACCCAGGGCCACTGGCGTGGTTCCATGCCGGGGAGCGGGTTGCGGGTGAAGAACGGAATCACCCGGCCGCCCATAATGACGATCACTAAAATAACCAGCCCCAGCCCCAGATCAACGCCCATGGCAGCGGTGGTTAGCAGTTCCAATGCCTGCAGGTGCATCAGTAGATTAGCCAGTTCCAGCATCGCCAGAATCAGTAGAAAAGCCATGTTGCGTAACTTACGGGCTCGGATGAGTGGGCCTGCGAGTGCCAGCATCACTGCCGGCAGGAATAATAGGTCGGTTGCTGCGATGATCATCGGTGGAATGCCTAGCGGCAGGGTGCAGACCAGGCGGCCGAGAGTCCAGATTAATACCAATATAATCAGTGGCGTCCCCGATGGCGTATCGAGAGAGGTCCAGTTACGCACCGCCGCCAACAAAAAACCGCTGATCACCGCTACTGCGTAACCGAACAGCATCTCATGAGCGTGCCAATGCAGCGGATTGAAGTAATCGGCCAGGACGAGCTGACCGAACAGATAGGGCAGCCATAAGCTGATCAGCACTACTGCCAGCAGCGAGGCCAGCAGGAAGAAGGGTCGGAAGCCCAAGGCAAAAAGTGAAAACGTATCGGCGGGAATGCGCTCTTCGGGACGTTCGATATTGATCATCGGTGATAAGGGCTCGCTCGGTACACGCCATCCAGAATCGATAATAGACATAGGCGTGTGGGAAATAGAAAGAGCCACAGCATAGCAGCTCTATGTCTGAGTACCTTGATGTGGATTAGGTTTGGCGATTGAAGTGAGAGCCTGTGCCGCCACATGACGTCCAGCCTGGTCTGTGGTCGATATATGTTGCTGTTTAGAGCAGTACGCTTTGCTGGTTGATTCAAGCTAATGACCGAAAAACATCGACAGCAATTGACGAGGAGGCAGTCGTTGTTAACTAATTAAAAAAGCCCGCCAACATTACGCTGGCGGGCTTGGGTTCACAGCGTTGGGGCGCCGTTATCGATGATCGGGGATTAGCCCAGGTTGCTGGCTACGAAATCCCAGTTTGCCAGTGCCCAGAACGCGTTCATGTAATCGGGACGCAGGTTGCGGTAGTCGATGTAGTAAGCGTGCTCCCACAAGTCAACAGTCAACAGCGGTGTCTGACCTTCGGTCAGCGGGCAGCCGGCGTTGCTGGTGTTAACGATCGCCAGTGAGCCGTCAGCGTTCTTGACCAACCAGGTCCAGCTGGAGCCGAAGTTGTTGATCGCACTGTCGGTGAACTTGGCTTTAAACTCATCGAAAGAGCCAAAAGCAGCGTTGATCGCCTCGGCAACCGCGCCTGTCGGCTCGCCGCCACCGTTAGGGCTGAGGCAGTTCCAGTAGAAGCTGTGGTTCCAGATCTGTGCTGCGTTGTTGAATACGCCGCCGGCAGGTGCCGAGGTGATGATCTGTTCGAGTGTTTTGTTTTCGTATTCGGTGCCAGGGATCAGACCGTTCAGCTTAACCACGTAGGTGTTGTGGTGCTTGCCGTGATGGTAATCCAGAGTCTCGGCTGAGATGTGGGGTACCAGAGCGTCCTTGGCGAAAGGGAGTGGTGGTAGTTCAAAGCTCATCGTTCTGTTCCTTCTATTTAGATCAGTAAGTTGCAATATGCATCAAAGAGTCGACCGTTAAAAGCTGTAAGTAGGCCTGTTAGAGATCTGCCTGCTCAACTGATGCTGATTATATCATCGTGAATGATATATATCATACTGTTTTAGTAGGGTTTGCTCCGGCTTGTTTTTTTAACTGTCGGTAGTCGACTAAAGTGGATTCCACATCAACAAGCCTAGCCCATAGAATGGAACAGCTTGTACAAGTTCACTGCAACACAACGCCAACAATAATAAGAAGCAAGAGCACCTATGCCAAAGATTTTTCTCTATCTAGCTGCGATCGCGCTGCTGGGCTTCATCATGACTCAAAACTTCGGTACCCCGGCTAAGAGCTGGCAGCCGTTTTATCAGGCCTGTATGGCGGGCGCCGGTGCAACCGAGCAGCGCTGCCGGTGTTTTACCGATTATGTTCACGACCGGCTGGAAGAGGCAGAGATCCTGGCGGTGATGGAGAATCGGGTTGCCGGTGCCAGCTTTCAACAGAAAGTCGAGCAAACCGTGCAGCAGGGGTCAAAGTCGTGTCGCTAGTGATTCGCTGCTCAGTCTGCTGACTCGGGATCGGGCGTATGCCCCAGACAGCGCTGCCAGTCAAAACGGGCATCCCCGACTGCCATAAAGTCAGGATTAAGCAAGCTACTGTTGGTGTTGTATCGGAGTACCTCGCCATGCAGGTCGCTAACGCTGCCGCCTGCCGCCTCGAGTACCGCATGTGCTGCAGCGGTGTCCCACTCGCTGGTCGGGCCGATGCGAAGATGAAGGTCGGCCATCCCTT
>JBFFKD010000048.1:0-10340 GCA_041555595.1 Motiliproteus sp. | reverse complement strand
GACGCCGTTATCATCGATCACCTTTACCTCGGTATAGGGTAGAGGGAAACCGATACTACCGATCTGTTCAAAGCCCGGTTTGTTGAAGGTAACGCCCGGAGAGGTCTCGGTCAGACCGTAGCCCTCTATCACAGTATTGCCGGTCACCTGCTGCCACTGTTTGGCCGCCGCTGTGGTCAGCGCCATGCCACCCGAAACGGTGAATTTCAATCCACTAAAATCCAACGCTTGGAAAGCGGGATGGTTAGCCAGCGCTACAAACAGGGTATTGAGCCCGGCAAAACCGGTAAAACGCCAGCGTTTCAGCTCTTTGACAAAGCCGTCTAGATCACGCGGATTGGGGATCAGCAGGCTGTGGTTGCCGGTGTTGAGCAACAACATGCAGTGCAACGTAAAGGCGTAGATATGATAGAGCGGTAGCGGTCCGACAAACAGCTCCTGACAGGGCCGGATATGGTCACCAAAGTGGCTTCTTAACTGCAGCAAATTGGCCACCAAATTACCATGACTGAGCATCGCCCCTTTGGCAACACCGGTGGTACCACCGGTATATTGAAGCACCGCCAAATCATCGGTCTGTGGTTGGTGTTCGGTCAATGTCAGTCGCGCACCCTGGCGCAGCACCGCGGGAAATGACAACGCCTGAGGCAGGTCATAATCGGGCACCAACTTCTTGACATAACGAACCACCGCGTTGATCAGCAACCGTTTCAGCGGTCGGTGCATATCGGCCAATTCAGTCACGATCACGGTGCTGATATCAGTATCGGCCAGCACTTCGGCGGCCCGGTCGGCGCAATTGGCCAGAATCACTAGCGCCTTGGCACCGGAATCCTGAAACTGGTGACGCATCTCACGGGCGGTATAGAGCGGATTGGTGTTGACTACCACTAATCCTGCCCGCAACGCGCCAAAAACAACGACCGGATATTGGGTAATGTTAGGTAACTGCACCGCGATTCGATCGCCAGGTTTAAGCCCTGCCTGCTGCAGATAGGCGCCAAAAGCCGCCGAATACCGATCCAGGTCGGCATAGCTCAGGGTCGCTCCCAAGCTGGTAAAGGCGGGTTTGTCGGCATGGCGTTGGCAGGCGTCATGAAAAACGGCGTTAATCGTTTCCAGCCGTTCAGGATTGATCGATTCCAAAAAACAAGATTCAGCGACGGGAGCTACCGGCGCAGATTGAAGAGTACTCATCGCATGCCCTGATTTTATTATGTTTGTTCGACGTCGCAGGGTTGAACGCAAACGGACGGCGAGTTGTCGAATCCCGTCCGTTAACCTTACCGTTAAATGGGTTGTAAGCCAGCCATTTAAGCGATCGGAAACAGCTCGGTCAGACGAGTTGCCAGCATCATATCGCCAGTAACTTTTAGTTTACCAGCCATAAAGGCCTGCATGCCGTCGGTGTCACCGATCATAATCTGTTGTAACGTTTCATCATCCATCGCCAGGGTTGCAGTCGGATCAGCGTGTTCACCCGCCTCTAAAGAGCAGCTTCCAGCCTCAATCACCACATAATAATGGCCATCGCCCGGCAACTGATATTGGAATACGGCATCAAGATCACCGGCGGCATCGGCGTTAAAACGACTAACCATCGTATCGAACAGCTGTTGGTGTGACATAGAGGTTACCTTCAATAAGTTGTTTGGAGCAAAGTAGTGATAGGACCGCCCAGCAGTGGGCGGCCTTGGGGAGCGCATAGCTAACATACTCTAGGCCCGGATCAGAACGAAAACGCGTCAGCATCCAGCGCCATCAGGGTGTCAGAACCGGCTACCATGGTCTCACTTAAGCTGCGAGTACGAGGTAGGATCCGCTTGTAATAGAACTCGGCGGTGGCTAATTTAGCCTGGTAAAATGCCGCTTCATCGCTACCCTGAGCCAGTGCCTGCTGAGCCACTAACGCCGAGCGCGCCCAGAAATAGGCTAATACCGCATAACCTGAATACATCAGGTAGTCGACCGATGCCGAACCTACCTCATTGCGGTCCTTCATCGCTGCCATACCGATCTTGAGCGTCAATTCGCCCCATTCACGGTTGAGTTGGGCCAGCGGCTCAACAAATGGCTGCATCGCCACGTCGTCGGCGTGCTCTTTACAGAACTGGTGAACGATCTTGGTAAACACCTTGAGGGTCTCGCCTTGGCTCATCAGCACCTTGCGACCTAGCAGGTCAAGCGCCTGGATACCAGTGGTACCCTCATAAAGCATCGAGATGCGTGAATCACGGACATTCTGCTCCATCCCCCACTCGGCGATATAGCCGTGGCCACCGAAGCACTGCAGCCCCAGATTAGCCGATTCAAAACCGGTCTCGGTCAGAAAGGCTTTGGCGATCGGCGTCAGTAATGACAGCAAGGTATCGGCCTGCTTACGCGCCTCCTCACTATCGGACCTGGACACGATATCCACCAGCTGCGCGGTGTAATAAACCAGTGCCCGACCGCCTTCGGCGAACGCTTTCTGGGTCAATAACATCCGTCGCACATCGGGATGAACGATGATCGGATCGGCGGCCTTTTCAGGTGCCACAGCCCCCGTCAGCGCCCGCATCTGCAGTCGATCTTTGGCGTACGCCAGTGAGCCCTGGAAACCGACCTCAGCGTGTGAGAGCCCTTGAATGGCGGTGCCGATACGAGCCGTGTTCATGAAGGTGAACATGCAGTTAAGGCCTCGATTGGCCTCACCGATCAAAAAGCCCTGGGCAGCATCAAAGTTCATCACACAGGTGGCGTTGCCGTGGATACCCATCTTGTGCTCCAGCGAGCCACAGCTGACGCCGTTACGCTCACCCAAGCTACCATCGTCGTTAACAGTAAACTTAGGCACGATGAACAACGAGATCCCTTTAGTTCCGGCAGGCGCACCCGGCAGCCGGGCCAAAACGATATGGATAATATTGTCGGCCATGTCGTGCTCACCGGCCGAGATAAAGATCTTGGTACCGCTAATCCGGTAGCTGCCATCATCAGAGGGTTCGGCCTTGGTACGCAGCAAACCCAGGTCGGTACCACAATGAGGTTCGGTCAGACACATGGTTCCGGTCCAACCACCTTCGATCAAACGGGTTAGATAGGTCTGCTTCTGCTCCTCGGTGCCGTGCTGTTCGATGGTGTTCATGGCACCGTGGCTCAGTCCTGGGTACATACCCCACGACCAGTTGGCGCTTCCCACCAGCTCATTGATGACAATTCCCAGCGACTCTGGCAACCCTTGCCCGCCCAAGTCGGGTGAATGCGCCATCGACGGCCAACCGCCTTCGACAAATTTCTCATAAGCAGCTTTAAATCCAGTCGGGGTAATCACCTCACCATCGACCAGACGGCAGCCCTCTGTATCACCAACCCGATTCAGCGGTGCCAGCTCATTTTCGGCAAACTTCGCCCCCTCTTCGATGATCGCATCGACCATCTCGGTAGTGGCATCTTCGCAGCCTGGCAGCGATGCGTAGTGTTGCTCCATGCCGAGCAGTTCGTTCAAAGTGAAACGGATTTCGCGTAAAGGCGCTTTATAGTCTGGCATCGCCGGTGTCCTCAATTGTTGTTCTTAATGTGGTCTGGATGCACTAAGCAGAGCCATTTAAGTGTGGACCAAGAATCGCCTACCGAGCCAATTCCAACAATGGCAAAAGATGCCTGTGTTAATGACAAAAACAACCACTACCCAGTTAGGCCTTCTATTAATAATAGCTACACTATCGAAAGTCGATAAACAAAAAAGGGCATCCTGTTATCCAGAACGCCCTTCTATCAGCAGCCCGTTAGGCTATCCAGACAGCCAATCAGACTCGCTCGATTACCGTCGCGACCCCTTGTCCCATGCCGATACACATCGTCGCCAGGCCCAACGTACCCTGACGCTGCTCCATCACATTGAGCAGCGTGGTGATGATTCGCGATCCCGAACATCCCAGCGGATGACCCAGCGCGATGGCACCGCCGTGCAGATTGACCTTCTGCTCCATCACATCCAGCAGCTTCAGATCTTTCATTACGGGCAGTGCCTGAGCGGCAAAGGCTTCGTTGAGTTCGATAAAATCGATATCGCCGATCTCCAAACCGGCACGCTTGAGTGCCTTTTTCGACGCCGGTACCGGACCATATCCCATGATCGATGGATCGCAACCTGCCACAGCCATCGAACGAATCTTGGCGCGCGGGGTTAAGCCCAACGCCTGCGCTTTTGCTGCCGACATCACCAACAATGCCGAAGCACCGACTGACAAGGCTGACGAAGTTCCCGCCGTGACAGTTCCACCTTTGGGATCGAACGCCGGACGCAGGGTCGACAGCGATTCAACGGTGGTCTCGGGCCGAATCACCTCATCAATCTTGACCAGAGTCTTAAAGCCATTGTCATCATGACCTTCGATCGGAACGATTTCGTTTTTAAAGCCACCGGCCAAGGTTGCTTGATGTGCCAACTGATGCGACCGGGCACCGAAGGCATCCTGTTGCTCGCGCGAAATACCGTGCAATTTGCCCAGCATCTCGGCGGTCAAGCCCATCATCATCGACGCTTTGGCTGCATGCTTGCTGAGCGCCGGGGTGATATCAACGCCATGGGTCATGCCGACATGCCCCATATGCTCAACCCCACCCACCATAAAGACATCACCATTACCGGTCATTACCGACTGAGCAGCCGTATGCAGCGCCGACATAGATGAGCCACAGAGGCGGTTAACCGTTTGTGCCGATGTGGTATAGGGTAACCGGCTCAATAGTGAGGCGGAGCGGGCTACGTTAAAACCCTGCTCCAGCGTCTGGTTAACACACCCCCAGATCACATCTTCAACCAGCGCTGGGTCAACATTAGGATTACGATCGAGCAACGCATCGATCAATAGACCCGATAGCTGATCGGCGCGGACATTGCGGAAGCAACCGTTTCTGGCACGACCCATCGGAGTACGTACGGCATCAACGATCACAGCATCATTTGGATTCAGGTTCATCGCTTATACCCCCTTATTGAGTCGGTTGGTTGTTAGAAGCAGTGTGGTAGAAAGATTGACCATTACTGGCCATCGAGCGCATCGCATCCGTCGGCTGGTAAAGTTTACCCAGATCAGCAAAGCTATCCGCCAGCTGGCAGAACTCAGCCAGCCCGATCGCATCGATGTAGCGCAGTGCGCCGCCACGAAATGGCGGGAAGCCAATACCATAGATCAAGCCCATATCCGCTTCAGCAGCCGAGCCGACGATATTCTCCTCGATACAACGTGCGGTCTCGATACACAGTGGCAGCATCATTCGAGCGATGATCTGGTCATCGGTCAGTTCCAGTGTGTTGACGGTTGCCTGGGCGACGATGGAATCGACCTCGTCGGTGACCGCCTTACGCAGTTTGCCCTTGCGATCGGGTGCATAGTTGTAAAAACCTTGGTTGTTCTTCTGTCCTAGGCGGTCGGCTGCAGCCATCAGGTCTATGACACTGTCGAAACCGGCAGCCATCCGATCAGGGTATCCTTCGGCCATTACTTTCTGGGCATGCACGGCAGTATCCATCCCGACCACATCGAGCAGATAGGCGGGCCCCATCGGCCAGCCAAACTTTTCCATCAGCTTATCGATCCGCTTGAAATCGATGCCGTCGCGAACCAGCCCAGCAAAACCTGCAAAATAGGGAAACAATACCCGGTTAACCAAAAACCCTGGGCAGTCGTTGACCACGATCGGTGTCTTACCCATCTTCTGGGCGAAGGCAACGGTAGTTGCGATCGCAGCATCACTACTCTTTTCGCCTCGAATCACCTCGACCAGAGGCATCCGGTGAACCGGGTTGAAGAAGTGCATGCCGCAGAAGTTTTCAGGGCGCTGCAGAGATTCAGCCAGCCCAGTGATCGAGATCGTGGACGTATTCGAGGTCAGAATGCAGCTATCGGAAACCTGCTGTTCGACCTCGGCCAGCACTTTGCCCTTAACGGCGGGATGCTCAACCACCGCCTCAACAACCAGATCAACATTGGCAAAGTCGCCATAACCGAGAGTCGGACGAATCCGCCCTAAGGTGGCAGCCATATCGCTGTTTTTCATTCGACCACGATCGACCTGACCCACCAACAAGCGACTAGCTTCGTTGAGTCCGGTCTGCAGAGCCGGCTCGGCGATATCCTTCATCAGAATCGGAGTGCCCTTAGAGGCTGATTGATAGGCGATACCACCGCCCATAATCCCCGCACCCAGAACTGCGGCTTGATTCACCTTGGCCGCGATCTTGCCATGCCCTGCGGCCGCCTTTTTAATCGCTTGGTCGTTGATGAACAACCCAACCAAGTTCTGACAGACTTCGGTCTTGGCGACCTTAACGAAGCCTTTAGCTTCGACTTCCAGCGCCTTTTCAAACGGCAACGATGCATGTTTCTGCATCGTTTTAATCACCGCCACGGGGGCAGGATAATGCGGCCCCGCTTTACCACCCACAAACCCTTTAGAGGTCTCGAACACCATCATCAAATCGAGCTGACCCAACTGCAACGGTTGATACTTCTCTTCCCGGCGCTGATTAAAATCGAATTGACCATCGCGACAGTTCGCCAGTAACGAAAGCGCGGCATCACGAAGCTTATCCAACGGCACCACAACATCGACAGCGCCCTCTAACAGCGCTTTATCGGCCCGTTTTTCAGCGCCACTACAGATCCACTCGATCGCGTTATCGGCACCAATCATCCGTGGCAACCGAACAGTACCGCCCCAACCAGGAAAGATACCCAACTTCACTTCGGGCAGGCCAACCTTGGCTTTTTCCGCCATCACCCGATAATCGGCCGCTAGACAAAATTCAAAGCCACCACCCAGCGCCAAACCATTAATCGCCACCACAGATGCACAAGGCAGTGCTTCAAGCTCCATGAAGACGCGGTTAATACCAAGATTTTTTTCGATCAGCGCTTCATCGCTATTGTTGAAGGCAGCACCAAACATCTTGATATCAGCGCCGACGATAAAGGCATCTTTAGCACTACTGATCAGTACGCCACCCAGCTCAGGCAGGGCCTTGATAGCAGCGATCGCCTGCGGCAGTTCGGTTAGCGTCTGCTCGTCAAAGACATTGACTGCGCTGCCCTCGAGATCAAACTGTAGCTCGACCACCTTATCGTCGAGCTGGTGAACCTTGAGGGATTTTCCTTTGTAGATCATCACGTCACCCATCGGTTAGCCCGGAACAGATCCGGGATTGATTATCAGATAGACCAGAGGGGTATCGTTACAACCGCAACCGGACTTTATTGTTGTAGATTATTAATACTGAAAGCAGGCTCAGATTGTCGCTGTTACCGACCTAAAACGACAATAACAGTTACCCCCTACATCACTAACAAAAACAGTCACCCTACAACTAAAAATCCGCCATTGTGGTGTCTGATCAAAAACAAATTTAGCTAAAACAGTGACCAAATAGATAATTACAGGGCAGTTACAAGACACTGCGGCGATAATCACCCGGCGTCATACCGGTCCACTTCTTAAACGAACGGAAGAAAGCACTGGTCTCGTCAAAGCCCATTAACAGCGCGATGTCGTTATTACTCAAATCAGGATAGCTAAGGTAGCTGGTAGCCGCTTCACGTCGGCACTCATCTTTGATCTTCTGGAACGAGGTCTGCTCTTGCTGTAAACGCCGTCGCAACGTAGTGACCGACATATTAAGGCTGTGTGACACCGACTCTGCGCAGGGCATTTCACGGCTGAAATCACGCCCCAAAATTGCCTGCACCCGGGATTTCAGGCTGTTATCGCCATCAACCATCACCAGCAGCTGGTAAGGCGCGGTCTTTAGAAAACCTTCTAGCGTCTGCTCGGTCTGGATCACCGGCAGGTCCAACTGCCCGGTTTCCAACCTCAGCTGATTGGCTGCTTGACCAAAACGCACTGGCGCTTGAAACAACACCTCATAATCGGCGGCATCCTTGGGTTTAGCGAAAGCAAAATCGACCCCGGCCAGCTCAACCCGACGTCCGGCTAACCAACATAAAAAATGATGCCATGCCGACAGTCCGGTGCGAATCACCGCCGACGGACAGGCAGCCATCAGCTGATTAAAATCGGCTTCACCGACCGAGCCGACCGGCCCCATACCGACCTGGTACTGACGCCCCCGCTGCTCCAATACCGGTTTGACCTTGGAGCCGCGTGAAATTTCGTGGAATTCGGAACAACGCTGCACCGCATCGGCAAGCGTTTGACAGTGGATAATACACAAGCACATCATCCGAAAAGTACCGTTAGGCACCCGGCCTCCACTGGGCATGCCGAAATACTCATCGCGCACCTCCAGCATCGCCTGCTGATACAGCTTGCTGTACTTCTTGGCCGATATCTCGGCCTGCTCCAGCTCCTGCAAGGTTATTTCGGCAGCCTCAAACATCGGCGCCAACTCGGCACCCTGCCCCTCCAGCAGTTTTACCAACGACAACACATAGCTGGTTGGTACCGAGGTATGCATCTTAACTATCCTCGGTTTGTGCTGGGACTGTCGTTATGACAGCGGTTGGAGCCAAGACAGGATCTGCCGTCGACCGCAGCAGGCTCAAGACCTGATCACCATCTTGTGGTTGAACACAGAGCACATCGCAGCTCAGTTTAGACAAGATTGCTTCGGCGGTATTGCCCCCAAGAAGCGCAGCACTAAGACCTCGACGCGCCACCGTTCCCAACACCACCAGGGCAGCATTTCGCGCCTGAACCTGGGCCGGAATTAGTGTTTCCGCAGGCCCCTCATCAACCAGGATGGCAGCAGGATCGACCTGCAGTTGCTGGCAAAGTTGCTGGGCCTGGGCCAGGTAATCGTCATGCAGCTGATCGGCCGACTGCTGCGACCGATTAGTTGATTGCATGGGGGTCGGATAGGCCGTCACCAACTCCATCTCACTGTTGGATAATTGGGCGATCAGAGACGCCAACTCAATGATCTGTCGATTGAGTGATTGATGCGCATCATCTCCCGGTGCCACATCGACAGCGGCCAGCAATCGCTGCCCCTCCCAGGCATCAGCCTGTTTGACGATCAAAACCGGACAGGGCGCATAACGCAGCAACTTCCAATCACGTGGCGTCAATAAGGTATCAGCCAGACCACGGGGATGGTCGGGAGCCTTGATCAACAAGCCACATTTCAATTCAGCGGCAACCAGCATCAACTCCTGCAACGGATCACGCAACTTACGCCCATACCGCTGCACCCGAATACCGGCGTCGGTCAACTCCTTCTCGGCCTGCAGTAAATAGGCTTCGGCTTCACTGACCAGGCTGCGGCTGGCAGCCATCAACACCACCTCCGCATCGAGTCGTTCGGCGATCAAACGTGCCCTGACTATTACCGGGCGCGGATCGACACTACCCTTGATCGCGACCAGAATCCGTCGGTTAAACAGCATCAAGTGCCTCCTTGTCATCTAAACGGCTGGAATGTGGCTTTGAATGGGACGTTAGCGCTGGACCAGAACTATGGGCGGGTGACTTGACCAGCAGGCACGCCAGCGCCGGAATCAATATCAGCGCACCGAGCATGTTCAACACGAACATGAACGTCAGCAGGATCCCCATATCGGCTTGGAACTTGATCGGTGACAGCATCCAGGTACCGACCCCGATAGCCAGGGTCATCCCAGTAAATGCTACCGCTCGACCGGTGGTCTTGAGGGTCTCCAGATACGCATCGGCCAACGGCAAACCACGCGCTAGGTAAGATTCGAGTTTGCTGTAGATATAGATACCGTAATCAACCCCGATCCCGACCCCTAAGGCGATCACCGGCAACGTCGCCACCTTGACTCCGATACCCAACCAGGCCATCAACGCTTGGCATAACACCGAGGTCAGCGCCAAGGGTGTCAATATACAGACCAGCGTGCGCCAGGATCTGAACGAGATAAAACACAGCAGCGCAACCACGGCGTATACCAGCGCCAACATTTGATACTGGGCACTGTCGATCACCTCATTGGTGGCCGCTTCAATGCCCGAATTACCGGCTGCGAGCAACAACTGAATCTGGTCGGAATTATTGCTTTGAGCAAACGCTTCAGCCGCATTCACCACCCGCTCGAGTGTCTCAGCTTTGTGATCGTTAAGGAACACGATCACCGGGGTCAGACTACAATCGGCGTTTACCATCCCCTGCGGAGCAAAGTTAAGCGCGTTGTTGAGCAGGTATTGATTACGACTCAGCGCCTGCCACTTCAAACTGCCCTCACTCATCCCCGCCAGGGTCAATTTAGCCACGTCGGTCATCGATACGGCCGATTGCACCCCGACCACGTTAGCCATCTCCCACTGGAACCGATCGATCAGATCCAACGTGGCGAAACTGGCACACTGGCCCGGCT
>JBFFKD010000047.1:0-10350 GCA_041555595.1 Motiliproteus sp. | reverse complement strand
CAACTGGCAGCGATCCGTTTTGAGCGATTTCGATTGACCTGTCAGGGCTTGGGCAGCTTTCGTTCGGGTGTGCTCTGGCTTGGGGTTGAACCGGTTCCCGAGCTGATAATATTGCAGCGGACGATTGAACATAGGTTGCGGCGTATAGATGGCCTAACACTGCAGTCACGTCGCTATCAGCCCCATCTTACCCTGGCCCGATTGCCACGCCGTAACTGTCCCGATCTGAGTCATTTTATCGCTGCCCATCAAGGACAGCGATTCAGCTATGACGTCACCGCCTTTACGCTTAAATCCAGTCAGTTATTGACCGATGGTGCCAGGCATCGGTGTGAAGCCGAATTTCCGTGCAGCTCGAGTGAACCGAGCTGCTAGCTGGCCGCTGCGATCAACTTGTTCTTGAAGTAGTTGACGGCCACTTGTGCCAGTTCAGTTCCCTGATAGCGGTTGCGCATATTGCAGTTTGTGCATAGATCGGCGCTTGCCTGAGTCTGCTCGCGGGTTTCGATCGCCTGACGAAGGCTCATATTGCTGACGTTGCCGATCTTGTTGCTGTGCGCCATATCGTTGTAGCAGTAAAGATAATCACCGTCAGAGCTGATCAGTTGCGAGGTGTTGCGAGGAATGCAGCGAAACTTGTTGCTGCGTAACTGCTTCACCACATCCCAGGCACCGGGGATAAAATCCAGATCCAGAGCGGTTAGTTTGTAGCGAGCGATGATCTCGCGTAGGGTGCGGGTCTGTTCGCGCTCTTCGAGTGTGCCGGCCCGGTTGTAAAAGTTTGGCGACATCCGCAGATCGTATATACCCTGGCGATGAAACCACTCGATCGTTTCGGGCAATGTTTCTAGGCACTCGGGCATCGGCGTCAAGCTGATCGATAACTGAGTCTGCTTCAGATAGCGCTGAGCAATCTGAATGTTCTCCATTACGCGTTGCTGGTTGAGGTTCGTATGAACGGCGTTGTAAGTATCGGGATCGATGCTGGAAAACGACACCATTACCATCCCCAGTGCACCGTCGAGATGCTCGATCTTTTGTGGATCGAGCAGGTCGCCATTACTGACCAGATCGAACTGTACCGGATGACTGCGGCATCCCTCGACGTAATCCATAAATCTTGGATGGGTGGTGGGCTCGCCATAGCCGGCGATGATCGCCCGGCATAGATCCTGCGGTTTCAGCCGCTTCATCATCTGCTCGTAAGTCTCCGGTGTCATTAGCTTGGGTTTGTCGATGACATGGCGTGGACACATGGCGCATTTGGCATTGCACTTGCTGGTCCATTCGATATTGGCGGTCAGGCGGTAGTTGCTCATGCTAGGGGTCTCGAGAGTAGATAGTCGCAGGCTTACATTTCGGCAGATAGAAAGCCGTGTATAGAAAGCATGCGAGCGATATTAGCGAGGGAAGCTTAAGAAACTCTTAAAGAGGTGTTTGTATCACTGTGTGATATTTGGTTGCGGTGTGGCTCGACTTATCTATCGCAGCCGTATGGGATGACGACGAGGTTTTGGTACAATGGCTGCCAGTTTTAGTAACCGCATGCTGAATGGGTAGAATCCATATCCAATTCAGAGACTTAATCAGATGGAAGCGATCGAAGATGAGAACAGCAAGTTTTGTTAAAGGGATGATGACCGGTATGAGTGTCGCGTTGTTGAGCGGTGCGGTTAATGCCAGCTCGTTCAATATCGGCTTGAGCAACGACACCATCGAGGCCGGGTTGAAATTCCCGGTAGCGACCTCGGCTCAGATCAGTGCCGACTACCTCAAATCTGAAGACCAAGGCAAAATCTACCAATTGGGCCTGCAGACGGTCCAGCATATGGCGACTCACAGTGTGTCGCTCGGTGGCAAGTATGTCGATCTGAGTTCGGATCGCCGTGAAGATGGCCATGCTTTCGCATTGGGTGGCGATTATCGCCGTGGTTTGGCGCCGCAGGTATCGATGGGCTTCTCGCTCTATTATGCGCCGTCGGTACTATCCTCTTCGGGTATCGATCGGCACTACCGGGTCGACGCCAAACTGATGTACCAGGTGATGCCTACCGCCGATATCTACGCCGGTTACCGCGACGTTCACTTCAAATTTGATAACAAGCCCGACCAGACTATCGAGCAGGGGCTTTATTTAGGGGCTGATCTGCGCTTTTAGGCGTTAACTCTCGATAGTACGCGCTATCCTAAAAAGCCGCTATGGATGCAACTCCATAGCGGCTTTTATGTACAAGGATGTTCGGTATGCCGCGGGCGCATGGATGCGCAGGAGCGGCGATGTACAAGGATGTACGGTATGCCGCGGGCGCATGGATGCGCAGGAGCGTCGATGTACAAGGATGTACGGGCAGCTTTTTGCTCCTGCAAAAGCTGCATTTCCTACGTCCTTGTCGATCATATGCCGCGGGCGCATGGATGCGCAGGAGCGGCAATGTACAGAATGTGCGGGCAGTTTTTTGCTCCTGCAAAAACTGCATTCCCTGCGTCCTTTTAGGTACTATGTCACAGGCACTAAGGACGCGCGGTACCGCGATCTAACTAGCGCTCGGGCCGTTCGAACAGTTCAGGGTCGATGCTGTAAGGCAGTGGCAGTAGTGTGACTGCTGCGCCATCGGCGCGGTGCAGGTGGAGGTCTCCGGCATCGGCGGCTGATTTATTGACCACCGCTTGCAGTAGCACCCCTTCACCCTCATGAACCCAGCTCAGAACTTTTCCGACCGAGCGGCCGGCACTGCTGAAAAGGGTACTACCGGCAGTGACCGGATCGTTGCCAAGGGTGTCAGCACCCAGATCATCGGCGCTGATTGTGGCGGCGTACATCAGCTTTTTCAGTTTGCCGCGAAACTGTAGCCGAGCCACAATCTCCTGGCCGGTATAGCAACCTTTGTTGAAGCTGATACCGTCGACCGCTTGCAGATTCAGCATCTGCGGAATGTAGCTCTCCAGGCTGTCTGCGCTGAGTTGAACCAACCCGGCTTTGATCTCCGCCGCTTGTCATAGTTGGCTGCTGGCCGGCGAGCAGTGTGGCGCCAGTTGCTGCCACAGTGTTTGTGCCTGGGCAGTGGGGCACCAGATCTCGAATCGGGGTTGTTGACCTGCAACCTTGACGATGATGAGCTGTTGGCTGTGGCACTGTTGGTTAGGTTCGGTCGGGGCGTTTATCTCCAGTTGGTTGAGCAGCGCTTCGGCGTTGTCGCCGATCAGGCCCAGCCCCTGCCATTGCTCATCGGCGCGGCTCAGTTCGGTTTTGGAGAAGACCGCATACTTTTTCAAGTTGGCCAGAGCCGCGTCTGCCGTCTCTTGCGGTAAGCGCAGCAATATCGATCCTGGTGCCTGTTGCAGCAGTCGGAACGCGCCTATCACCATCCCTTTAGGGGTGCAGTTGGCACCGAGCAGGCTTAGTTGCGGACTCAGGTGGTCGACGTTGCAGCTGAGCTGTCCCTGCAGGAACTTCTCGCTATCAGGCCCTTCAAGAGCGATCAGAGCTTGGTTGGTCAAGGGCATTAACCAGGTCGTCGAATGATCGTCGATAAGCGGTGCGTTGGCATCAAGATCTACACCCTGTTGAATCAGAAAATCGAGCCAGCTGGAGAGGGGCATAAGGTTACCTATGGCAAGCTAAAAAGTGGCTGTCGGTGGTAAAGAAGGCCAGCGACTAGAGACCCGTAGATAAAAAGACCACCCGGCTGGCGGGTGGTCATGGACGATCAATGCGTTGCTACTCAAGAGAGAGTATGGGGGTGCTTATCGAGTTTTCAACCCGGTTCGTTGTGGTTTAGTTGCGCCAAAGGCTGCCCCAGACGAGTGTTGTTACCACTGTGGTACTGCTTGAGCCAGTCGATCTGGTGTTCGCCGAACAGCAGAATTACGGTCGATCCCAGCTTGAACCGTCCCATCTCTTCGCCCTTGGCCAGTACGATCGGTTGCGCCGGCTGATCGTCATGACTGCCGTAGCGGGTGGTCTCGATGGTGCGTAATTTGGGTGCAACCTGACCGGACCAGACCGTCTCGATTCCAGCTACGATCATGGCTCCGACCAGTATCATCGCCATCGGGCCTGCTGCGGTGTCGAAAATGGCGACCAGCCGCTCGTTGCGGGCAAACAGGTTAGGCACCTCCGACACGGTGGCGTTGTTGACCGAGAACAGGTCACCCGGTACATAGACCATCTCTCGCAAGCGACCATCGATGGGCATATGGACGCGGTGGTAGTCCTTGGGTGATAGGTAGATGGTGGCGAACTGACCGTTGAGAAATTCTCGGGCTCGATCCTGATTGCCGCCCAGCAACGAGGTCAGGCTATAGCTGTGCCCCTTGGCCTGAAAGATACGGCCGTAATCGATCTTGCCCAGTTGGCTGATGGTGCCGTCGGCGGGGCACACCAGTTGCGACGGATCGGGGTCGATCGGTCGGGCATCGGCTTTGAGCGCGCGGGTGAAGAAGGCGTTGAAGCTGGGATAAGCGGTTGGGTTCTCCTCCACCGCTTCGCTCATGTTGATACCGTATATGCGGTGGAACAGGCGGATAAAACTATTTTTGACCGGACCGATGCGGCTGTCAGCCAGGTGGCCGACCAGTCGGGATAACAGGTGCTGCGGAATTAGGTATTGCAACAGCGCGAAGAGGCGGGACATGTTCAATGTAGGTACTCTTTTGGGTTGTATTCGGGTAGATCGGTTTAAGGGCCTGCGAACAAGTCCTAGTCGGTTTCCACCGGAGTGTTGGGGTCGTTGCCCCATTCGAACCAGGAGCCATCATAGCAACGGATGCGAGGATAGCCGAGTGCTTTTGCCACCAGGTAGGTTAATCCGGAGCGGCGATGGGTCTGGCAGTGGGTGATTACCTCCAGATCAGGGCTTAATCCCAGCTGGGTCAGGTGACGGCGCAGGGCGTCGGCATCTTGCAAGCGCCAGTCGTTGAGGCTGGTCAGACTCTGGATCCATTCGAAATGGATGGCGCCCGGGATATGGCCGCCTTTGAGCGCGTTGACGATATTCTGGCCTTTGTATTCGGCCTCCGAGCGGGCATCCCAGATGGCAATATCGGGATCGCCGAGGTGTTGTAGCAGGTAGTCCTTGTCGGCGATTAAGGCGGGGTCTATGGTCGCGTTAAAGCTGCTTGGTCGTGGTTGGTTAGTCTGGATTTCCAATGCCAGTCCTGCATCGTTCCATGCCGGTAGCTGGCCGTTGAGTACCGAGCTCTTATGATGACCGGTGATATCTAAGGTCCAGATTAACCGACCGGCCAGTGCCCCCATCTGGTCGTCATAAGCGACGACATGACGATCGGCGCTCAGTCCCAGCTCCGAAAACAGCACACTGAGTTGATCCGCGGTCGGTAGCTTGTTGGGGATATCGCCGGATCCGCGCTGCAGTCGTGCCGGATCCATCCATACCGCGCCGGGGATATGGCCGTTGGCGTAACTCTCCTGGCTAGACAGGTCGATAACCAGCAATTCAGGGTCGCACAGCCGCTGCTGCAGTGTGGCGGGATCGATCAGCACGCTAAGCGCAGACATGGTCACTCCTTAAATTATGTGATGGGGGTGAATAAGATAATATGAGGCTAGCCATACAAGTGCGGTTATCGATCAGTTTTTCCAACCTGTTTCAGGCAGTTATCGGCGGCCTTGGTTAACCGCTTGAACTGCTGCAGCTGAAACGCATCAATGCGGCGATCTGAATGTTGCAGATCGGCATAGAGGATCAGAGGCTGGGGCTCGACCCCAAACAGCGAGCATAAAATAAAACTGTGTGGGTGGCAGATGCTCTTAAATCGCTCGGGCAGCGCCGCCAAGGCTTTGTCCCGGTTGTCGTCGTTGATCCACAGGGTCATGGCCTTGTGGGTCATCTGTTTGAATAAACTGGGTGTTTCAAGATTAAGGGTGAGGTTGGTCAGCGGCTCGTTGCTGCGGCAACCGCGGTTGCCGATCGGTGTCATTCGCCGCGCAGAGTTAACCTGGTAGCTCAGCATCCGTTCCATTCCGAGCCCGTCAACAGCCCCCTTGAGCAGTAGATCAAGGATCTGGTTGCGGTTGTTAACGCTTGGTGGAGGTTCGGTCAGTTGCTGCAAGATCGACTGGAACAGTGCATGATCACGGTACTTATCAATAACCGTGTTGCTGGCAGTTGTGGAACTTTTGCTCGATGCGACTGCTTTGGGTGTCGCGGCCTCTTTGACGGCTGGTTTCGTGTCTGCTTTGCCAGCATCGCCGAAACGGTAATTAAGGATTAGCGCAGATGGCAGGAGCAGCATCATTGCAGCGGGTGACATCAGTCCGGGGATCGGATGCTCGCGTGATGCCTTGACGCAGGTTTGATGCAAGGCGCTGATAACCTCGTCGAGTGGCTTCAACATCAGGTCGCTGATCAACTGCTCGATTCGGAGCGTCTTGGGATGATGCCACCCCACGGGTGCGGTGAGCGCCAGCCAGTTGGCCAGCTTGACCGGATAAAACGGAGAGTTAAGCAGTAATTTGGCGCTGCGCTGCTGCTCTTCATCCAGCTGTTCTGAATCGGTCGCTTGTTGGTGTATCTGCTGCAACATCTCGGCATCGGGCGAGGTCTGGTGCTGCAGCGCTTCGACCGCTAGTCGTGATAACCGCCAGTGTTCGATCAGTTGCTCCGAGATCTGCTGTACCGTACATCCGAGCACTTCCGTTTCGGCAAACGCACTATCTTGTTGCTGCTCGTGGATACGGACCTTGATCTGACTCATCTGGGTCGGTGCGTAGCGCCATAGCGCCCAGTAGCCGATGCCATAAAACAGCGCGGCGGTGCGGGTGCTATTGATTATCGTAGGGTCTTTGTAGCGGCACAGAATTAGTGCCTGGGTCGCTGCGTGGTAGCTGTCGGCCAGCGCATGAAAATACTGTTTGTGGGGCACGCTGGCGAGGTTGAGCTTGATCGCGGGTAGTGTTGTCGCAAGTTCGGTAATTCGATCCAGCCCTAGCGTCGATACAGCAAGCTCGATGGTCGATACGTCGGTGTCGGGGTTGCGGTTGAGTCGATTGGCTAGGCTGACACAATGCATCGCCAGCACCGGATCACGGCTGATGATCGGATTGAGCTGTTGCAGTGAAACCAACGGATCGTTGAGTTGCCGACGCAGTAGAGCGATTGTTGGTGCCGGTACCGGTAGCAACTTATCGCGCAGCAATTCGATCCACTGCTCCAGACCGGTGGGGACTTGCGTCGACTCCATTGGGCTCCTTTATGCTTAAGCCATTTTCTGATGGCAAACAGGGCTGTCAAAAGTATTGGGTATTTCGGCTAACTGCCCAATTTTGTTGCGAATATAGCACTGTGCTGCGGCTGTGCCCATCGTTTGAGTACGATGGGTATCGCGGTAAACGTAAAGGTTTTGTATTTAGGCTCAATGCTGCGGAATGCCATCTTCGAGGCTTTGGCGAATCATCCGGTAGCTCTCCATCCGGCGTGGCTCGATCTTACCTTGCTCAAGCGCTTCTAGCAGCGCGCAGTTGGGCTCGTGCTGGTGGCTGCAGTCGCGGAACCGGCAGTAGCCTAGAAAGGGTCGGAACTCGACGAACCCCTCCAGCAGCTGTTGTGGCTCGATATGCCATAGGCCAAACTCGCGGATGCCGGGTGAGTCGACCAGGTCGCCACCATCGGGGAAGTGGTAGGTCCGGGCCGTAGTGGTGGTATGAGTGCCTTTCTGACGCGCTTCGGATAGCGCGCCGACACGGATATCAACACCGGGTAGCAGCACGTTGATCAGTGAGGATTTACCGACGCCTGATTGGCCGACAAAGACACTGGTGCGCTGATCGAGCTGGGCTTTGAGTTCGCTAAGGCCATCTTCGGTCTTGGTCGAAGCGTGCAGCACGGTGTAACCGATCCGTTGATAGCTGGCCAACATCTGGTCGAGTTGGTCGCGACGCTCGGGGTCGCCCAACAGGTCGGTCTTGTTGAGTAGAATCACCGGTTCGATACCGATCGCCTCGGATGCCACGAGATAACGGTCGATCAGGTTGGCGTGCGGGGTCGGTTCGGGCGCGATCGTGATGACGATATAGTCGATGTTGGCCGCCACCGGTTTCAGTTCGCCGCGATTGTTGGGGCGTGAGAGTAGCGAGTGCCGCGGCAGAGTGGCGACGATGACGCCGATCGGGTCACCGCTGCGCCAGATCACCCGATCGCCGGTCACCAAGGCTCCCAGATTCGCACGCATATGGCAGCGGCAGATGCTGCCCTTGTTATCGCCCTGCAGCACTTCGACATCGACCTGCGAGCCGAAGTGGGAGATGATCAACCCCTCTTGCTCGGGGCCGAGGTCGCCGGTGTTGAGTTTGGTATCGATCGATTGGTCTTTTTTGCCCGCTCGTTGGACCCGTTCTGCCTGGATTTTCTCGATACGCCAGGACTGACGCCGGGTAAGTTTGCGTTTGCTCATAGTGGAGAATTTGAATCCTGATGGTCCGCTGTTTCTCGATCAGTGCTGCTGCGGGGTTGAAGTCGGCGGGCGAAAGGGCTAAACATAACACATTATCAACCATTAACGTCAGTGATCGCTGCCGCTTGAAGGCGCCAGCCTGGCGGTGGTTCGAGAATTTTTAAACCGTTTAAGCTCACACGAGGGCACTATGATAAACCCAATCGATAGCAATCGTTCCGATTCGCGACAAACCAATCTGATCTGGATCGATCTGGAGATGACCGGGCTTGATCCGGAGCAGGAACGTATCATCGAAATTGCCACGTTGGTGACCGATGCCGATCTCAATATTATCGCTGAAGGCCCCAATCTGGTGATCCATCAGGATGATGCACTGCTCGATGCGATGGATGAGTGGTGTACCCGCCAGCACGGTCAGTCAGGACTGACCCAGCAGGTTCGCGACAGTACGCTTAGTGAGCGCGACGCCGAACTGGCAACGCTGGAGTTCATCAAGCAACATGTCGATCAGGGCGCTTCACCGATCTGTGGCAACAGTATCGGTCAGGATCGCCGTTTTTTGGTGCCCTATATGCCGGAATTGGAAGCCTATTTTCACTACCGTAATCTTGATGTCAGTACCATCAAAGAGTTGGCCCGGCGCTGGCGTCCCGACGTGCTTAACAGTGTGACCAAAAAGGGCACGCATCTGGCGCTGGATGACATTAAAGATTCTATCAATGAGCTGGCGCACTACCGTCAGCATTTTTTTAAGATGGCGTGACTCTGTTATCGCTTCAAGGTTGCTATACAGGAGTGATGGGTAGTGGCGTGTTATCGGTTTGGTTGGGTGATGCTGGTTTTGCTTGGCCGGTCGATGAATGGCTATGCTGAAGAGGCTAGTGTGGCCTGCCCTAAATCGGTCGCGGTGATAGCGGGTACCTACATCTCCTCTGTTTCACTTGAAAAAATACGGCCGTTATATCGGCAGCTGGGGTGTAAAACCCAGTTTATCGATTACCCCGGACAAAGAGGGATCGTCGAGTTTAACCATGGCGAGGTCGGCGGTGAATTGATACGTCTGCCGATTGTTGAATCGCGCTATGAAAAGGAGTTTGTTCGCTCGAGCGTTCCGGTGTTGGAGGTGAAAAAAGCACTTTGGTCCCATCCCGATCGATTACACTCGGCGGATCAGCTTATCGGTTATCAGTTGGGTGTGTTGTGGCAAAAGCGCTATGCCAGTCAGTTTGATAATTCGGTTCGCTTCTATAGCAATAAAGAGATGTATAAGGCCTACGAGCAAGGGCGTGTGAGTAGCTTCTTAGCGACCTATGTTATAGCGAGCGATGTGACGTCTCGCGCTAGATTTACCGTGCCCCCGGTGATTAAAAAGCAGTTGCCGGGTGGTCCGCTCTATCACTACTTGGCGAAAGAGTATGCGCCTTTGATGCAACAACTGTCTCGATTGCTGCAATCGCAGCGATGAGGGGGCTTTATCGGCTCACGATCCCATAGAGTCAAAGATTAACGAGAGTTGCTCATCTGCCAACACTTTATCCCTGTGGTTAACTGTGGAATAATGCGCGGCTTTGATTTATGTCACTTGTGAGGGTCGCTATGAAGCTGCTGAGAGGATTGGTCGGTCGTTTGGTGTTGTTGGTTAATTGGCTGACGATGCCTAAGGCGGGCCAGCGTGCCCCTGAATATCAAACCCAGGTCGAGCAGCAATTGAGCAACTATGCACTATATCAATTTGCCGGTTGCCCATTCTGTATCAAGGTGGTTCGAGCCATGCGACGCTTGAATCTACCGATCGAGCTGCGTGACTCGAGTCGTGACGCCAAGCACCGCCAGGATCTGCTGGAGCAGGGTGGTCGAATCAAAGCCCCTTGTCTGCGGATTGAGAAAGAGGACGGTGGCTCCGAATGGATGTATGAGTCCAACGATATCATTGCT
>JBFFKD010000046.1:0-10566 GCA_041555595.1 Motiliproteus sp. | reverse complement strand
GAGTTGTTGGCGTTTGAGTCGCCCGCTGATGTAGAGGTTGCGGAGCTTGAAGAAGATGACATCCCCGGTGACGATGCCTTAGATCTGCTTTTGAGTGAGGCGGAATCAGAGTCTTCACAAGCGGATAGTGATGACGATTTTGAGGTGAGTTTTGACGCACTGGAAGGCGATGGAGATGAGGTCGTTGTTGCGGATGGTATCGAAACTGATGTCGATCATCTGGCCATTGACGAGCTGCCTGAGCAGATGTTGGAGATTGGCGACGTTGAGGATGAGGCTGATAATGAGTTTGAATTGCCTTCAGAGCAAGGCGTTGACTTCGACTCTATGCTTGATACCGCTGAAGATGCTGCCGGTGCAGGTTTTGATGGGGTAGAGCAAGAGCAAGAGCTGAGTAATAGCTTTGATTTTCCAGTGGAGAGCGCAGAGGGAGTTGAAACCTCAGAGCTAACGACGGGTGATCTTGACTCTAGCGGTGATGGCGCGTCGCTTGAATTCGAGCTTGATGATGGTACAGATGATAATGCCGATGACGCGCTCGATTTTGTGGTTGATGGGGTTGAGCTAACACCAGATGCTGTGGATGTAGAGGCTGCGGCGGGCGAAGCTGAAAGTGATCTTGATGTATTGTTGCAGCAAGCCGATGCCGAAGCTGTGGTTGACACGCCGAAGTCGGCGCTAAGTTTGGAAGATGATCTGGACGAGGCGGGAGATGCCGAGCTTGAGGCCGAGTTGGAGCAAATGCTTGAGGCTGAAGATAACGCATTAGCATTGCAAGAGACTGATCTTGACGGTAATGAGATCAACTATCTGGATTCAGCTGACGAAGTCGGTACCAAGATCGATCTGGCACGTGCTTATATCGATATGGACGATCAGGATGGTGCTCGCGATATTCTGCAAGAGGTATTAAGCGAAGGTTCTGCTGAACAGATCGCCGAAGCCAATCAGATTCTGGAGAGCATGAAGGGCTGATGAGCGATTGGAACTCCCAAGAGGCGGCATTGCCGCCTCTTTTTCGTTATGCCATGTGTGTTGAATATGATGGTAGTGCCTATCACGGCTGGCAGAGTCAGCCCGGTGATATCGCAAGTGTTCAGGGGTGTGTTGAAGCTGCGTTATCTAAAGTTGCCAATGAACCGATCAAGTTAGTATGTGCTGGTCGAACCGATGCTGGCGTTCATGGCTGTTATCAGGTTATCCATATCGATACGCATGCGGTTCGCCGTGATCGCTCATGGGTGCTGGGTACCAATACGAATCTGCCTTATGACATCAATATACTCTGGGCCAAGCAGGTGTCCGACAGTTTTCATGCCCGCTTTTCAGCGTTGGAGCGGCGTTATCGCTATGTGATCTATAACGCTCCCGTGATGCCCGCGTTACTGAATCGTCAAATGACTTGGACCCACAAGCCATTGGATGAAAAGCGAATGCAGCAAGCGGCAGATATGCTGCTGGGTGAGCATGATTTTAGCTCCTATCGTGCAGTCGGCTGTCAGGCGCATAGTCCGATACGTGATGTGCGGAGGTTCGAGGTTCGCCGAATCGGCAAGTTGATTGTGCTGGATGTAACCGCTAATGCCTTCTTGCATCATATGATTCGAAATTTTGCTGGGGTGTTGATGAAGATAGGTAGCGGCGAAGCTGAGCCAGAATGGGCGCGTCAGGTGCTTGATGCACGAGACCGGCGCCTGGGAGGGGTTACCGCCAAACCCTTTGGGCTGTATTTCGTTGATGTTAAATACCCCTCTGAATATCAACTACCAGAATCCGAGTTGGGACCGAATTTTTTACCACAGCTCGGCTGATTTTTGTTTGTGCTGACTAACTAAGTTAGCTCTGTTCTGATACCATTTCGCTTTTGCATTGGAGTGGCCGTAGGTGAGAACCCGGGTCAAAGTGTGTGGGCTGACACAGGTCGATAATGCCCGTCAGGTGGCTCAAACCGGCGTTGACAGTATCGGTTTGGTGTTTTATTCACCCAGCCCACGTGCTGTTTCGATCGAGCAAGCAGTCGCCATTTGTCAGGTGTTACCGCCCTTTGTGTCGGTCACCGCGTTGTTTGTCGATGAAGCTGTTGAACAGGTTGAACAGGTGTTGAAGCAGGTGCCGATCGATCTGCTGCAGTTTCATGGTGATGAGTCTGCTGACTATTGTCGTCAGTTTGGTAAACCTTATCTCAAGGCATTGCGGGTTCGTCCGGGTCTGGATCTGATGCAGCAGGCACAGACCTACCATGATGCTCGTGGTTTGCTGCTCGATGCTTATAAAGCAGGTGTTCCAGGTGGAACCGGTGAGACTTTCGACTGGCAGTTGATCGACCCAGAACTACCGCTGCCAGTCGTGTTGGCAGGTGGTTTGACCGCCGACAATGTGGCCGATGCGATTACTCAGGTGCAGCCGCAAGCGGTCGATGTCAGTGGTGGTGTCGAGAGTGCCAAAGGCATCAAAGATATTGAGTCAGTTAAATATTTTATTGAAGAGGTGGTCCGTGCCGACAGAAATTGATACCCAGTCGCTGATGCAGTTGCCCGATGAGTTTGGCCATTTTGGTCCCTACGGCGGTCGCTTTGCGTCGGAAACCTTGATCAGCGCGCTGGACGATCTGACCGAATTGTTTGAGCGGTTGACCAAAACGCCCGAGTTTCAACAGGAGTTTGATAAGGATCTGGCGCACTATGTCGGTCGGCCATCACCGCTGTATCATGCCGAGCGGTTGAGCCGAGAGCTGGGCGGCGCGCAGATCTACCTCAAACGCGAAGACTTGAATCACACGGGTGCTCACAAGGTCAACAACGCTGTCGGTCAGGCATTGCTGGCTAAGGTAATGGGTAAGCCGCGGGTGATCGCCGAGACCGGCGCAGGTCAGCACGGTGTGGCGACGGCGACTGTTGCCGCGCGACTGGGACTCGAATGTGTTGTCTACATGGGGTCCGAGGATATCAAGCGGCAGGCGCTCAATGTTTACCGGATGAAGTTGCTCGGGGCTACGGTAGTGCCGGTCGAATCGGGCACCAAGACCCTTAAAGATGCACTTAACGAGGCGATGCGCGACTGGGTCACGAACGTCGATAATACCTTCTATATCATCGGTACCGTTGCCGGTCCGCATCCGTATCCGAAGATGGTACGTGATTTTCAGTGTGTTATCGGCCGTGAAGCACGGGCCCAGTGTCTAGAGCAAACCGGTAAACTACCCGATGCGTTGATCGCCTGCGTGGGTGGCGGTTCTAACGCTATCGGCCTGTTCCACCCATTTATTCCTGACACGACGGTTCGTATGATCGGTGTTGAACCCGGTGGTTATGGTTTGGAGACAGGCCAGCATGCTGCACCGTTGTGCGATGGCCGGCCTGGCGTATTACACGGCAATCGAACCTATCTGATGGAGGACGATGCTGGGCAGATCGCTAAAACTCACTCGATCTCTGCCGGCCTGGATTATCCCGGTGTTGGTCCAGAACACGCCTGGTTGAAAGATACGGGTCGGGCCGAATACGTTACCATTAATGATGATGAGGCGCTGGATGCATTCAGAATGCTGACTAAGGTTGAGGGCATCATGCCGGCGTTGGAATCGAGCCATGCTATTGCCCAGGCCGTTAAAATGGCGCCGACTATGAGTCCCGACCAGATCCTGGTGGTCAATTTGTCCGGGCGTGGCGATAAAGATATTCATACCGTGGCTGAGATCGACGGCATTAATGTCTAATCGTAAATTTGTCTTCGGATTTTCATTATATCGTAACGATTGAGTAGAAATTGAGGTTCCAATGAGTCGTATCCAACCCTGTTTGCAGGGCTTGAAAGACCAAGGCCGTCAGGCACTGATCCCTTATATCACTGCCGGTGATCCGCAGCCGGGCGTGACTGTCGGTTTGATGCATGCGATGGTCGATGCCGGTGCTGATATTATTGAGCTGGGGATTCCGTTTTCTGATCCGATGGCTGATGGTCCCGTGATCCAATTAGCATGTGAGCGGGCGCTGGTTCACGGTACCCGGTTGGTCGATGTGCTGGCGATGGTAGGTGAATTTCGCCAGCGAGATGACGTAACACCCGTTGTGCTAATGGGGTATCTCAATCCAATCGAAGCGATCGGCTATGATAGTTTTTTACAGCAAGCATCTCAGGCTGGCGTTGATGGCGTACTGACCGTCGATCTGCCACCGGAAGAGTCGAAACAATTTTGTCAGGGACTGCAGCAGCATCAGATGGATGCGATCTTCCTGCTGGCACCGACTACCACTCCTGAACGGATTGAAAAGATCTGCCAGTCCAGTAGCGGTTATGTCTATTATGTCTCGGTCAAAGGGGTCACCGGTTCCAGTGCTTTGGATGTTGCTGCTGTGGCTGACCGTGTCGCTGCAATTCGTCAGCACACCGACCTGCCGGTCGGCGTTGGTTTTGGTATTCGCGATAGTGCAACGGCGGCGGCGGTTGCCGGTGTTGCCGATGGTGTCATTGTTGGCAGCGTGCTTGTTAATAAAATAGCCGAGCTGCAACAGCAGCCAGAACAGATTAATGCCGCAATAAGCGAGATCATCGCCTCCATGCGCTCCGCTATGGATAAGGGCTAAGCTAGCAGCTTGGGCTGCGATGCAACATCCATGGCTATACAGAATATTGAATATAGTGGAATCTTGATATGAGCAACTGGCTAGAAAAAATCGTTCCCTCCCTCGGCCGTTCAGAGTCGCGTAAGAAGAGCGATATCCCCGAAGGCCTGTGGAAGAAGTGTCCTAAATGTGAGGCGGTTCTATACCGGCCCGAGCTGGATAAAAGCTTTAACGTCTGCACCAAGTGCAACCATCATATGCGCCTTAACGCGCGCCAGCGCTTGGAGTGGTTCCTGGACGCCGACGGCCGGATTGAGATTGGCTCTGATGTAGAGCCGGTAGACCGGTTGAAGTTTCGTGATTCAAAGAAGTACAAAGACCGTTTGGCGGCCGCTCAAAAAGCCACCGGTGAAAAAGATGCACTGATTGCGATGAAAGGCCAGCTTAAAGGGCTTGATGTCGTTGCGGTCGCATTTGAGTTCTCATTCATGGGGGGCTCGATGGGGGCTGTGGTTGGTGAGCGATTTGTCCGCGCCGTCAATGTTTGTCTGGAGCAGCGTATACCGCTGGTCTGCTTTGCCGCCAGTGGTGGTGCCCGGATGCAGGAGGCGTTGTTCTCGCTGATGCAGATGGCCAAAACCAGTGCCGCCCTTGAAAAGCTTAAAGCCGAAGGTATTCCATACATTTCGGTACTGACCGACCCCGTGTTTGGAGGTGTTTCGGCGAGTTTAGCGATGTTGGGTGATCTCAACGTGGCTGAACCTAATGCATTGATCGGTTTTGCTGGACCTCGAGTTATCGAGCAAACTGTCCGTGAAAAGCTTCCAGAAGGATTCCAGCGCAGTGAGTTTTTGCTGGAGCATGGTGCTGTCGATATGATTGTTGACCGTGCCGAGATGCGTGACCGCTTGGCGTCTATCCTGGCTAAGCTGACGCACCAGCAGGTGGTTGATCCTGCTTAAAGGTGCGTATGACTATGCCTGAGGCGCAGCCTGCCAGTCTGTCACAATGGCTGAGCCGCATCGAAGCGTTGCATCCGGCCGAAATTGAGTTGGGGCTCGAGCGCAGCTGTCGGGTTGCCGACCAACTTGGTTTACGCCAAGGCTGGCACTGTCCGATAGTGACCCTAGCTGGTACCAACGGTAAGGGGTCGACCCAATCGTACCTCGGTGCGATGTTGTCGGCTCAAGGTTACCGCGTGGCGTCCTATAGCTCCCCTCACTTATTACGCTACAACGAGCGGGTTCGGCTGAGTGATGCACAGGAGGTCGACCAGTGTGCTTCTGATCAGCAGCTGTGCGATGCCTTTGCTGCGATCGATCAAGCGCGGCTGCAGGTCGGTGTCTCGTTAACCTATTTTGAGTACGCTACTCTGGCCGCTTTATGGCTGTTTCGTGAGTGGCAGCCCGACGTGGTACTGCTCGAGGTAGGGCTAGGTGGCCGGCTCGATGCCGTCAATATCATCGATGCAGATATTGCCGTCATTACGACGGTAGCGCTCGATCATCAAGACTGGCTCGGCAATGATCGCGAGGCGGTAGGGTTCGAGAAGGCTGGGATTTTGCGTAGCGGTAAGCCGGTCGTTTATGGTGAACCCGATCTGCCTGCCAGTGTCGCTGCTCAGGTTGAACAGCTGGATTGCCCGCTGTACCACTGGGGGGCCGACTTTAGCCCCGTTACAGAGTTGGCATCTCCAACACAGTGGAGTTGGCGAGGCGTTGATCGTGCTGGCCAGCCGGTTGAACTTGCGCAGCTCCCAATCCCATCGTTACCGTTTGAGAACGCGTCGACCGCTATCCAGGTGCTCGAGTTACTGCCGTTAACGGTTGCCGGTGACAGCATTCGCAAAGGGTTGATTCGGGCACAGTTAGCAGGCCGTTTTCAACAAGTTCGTTGGCAGCAGCAACTGCTGATTCTTGATGTCGCACATAACCCGCATGCCGCCGCTCATCTGGTTAATCGGCTGGAGCCGATAGCCGGGAAGACGCTGGCTGTGGTGGGGATGTTGCAGGATAAGGATTGCAGATCAACGCTTGCAGCCTTGGCTCCAGCCATCGATCAGTGGCTGTTCTGCGATCTGGACGTGCCCCGCGGTTGCACTGCAGTTCAGCTCAAGGCATCCCTGTCCGCAGAGCATGGGACTGATGCCAAATCGGTGGAGTGTTATGGCTCGCCGTTAAAGGCTTGTCAGATCGCGTTGGAGCTGTGTCAGCAAAGCGATAGAATCTTGGTCGTGGGATCTTTTTTTACGGTGTCTGCTGTGCTGGCTGCAATGGAATCAGGGTTTAAGCCAGCGTTGGCATCTGAAATGAAGGAGAGTTGCTGATGGGTCGGCAATCCAAGGAGCGACTGCTTGGTTTCCTGTTGCTGCTGGCGATCGCTGCGATCTTCCTGCCGATGTTGTTGGATGGTGAAGGCGCAAGGCAAGGGCAGCTGCAGGCTGTGATTCCCGAACGTCCAGAGTGGGATCCTGTTGTTCACTATCAGCCCAAGTATCAACAACACCAGGACAGTACTGATGTGGCACCGCTGAGATCAGCACCAATCTCACAGCTGCGCCCGCCACCGGCTCCCATAGAAGATAATAGCCAGCAATCTAACTCAAAAACGCCCGCTAAAACGCCAACCACCGCGATCGTTAAATCAGTCCCTAAGGCGCAGAGTATACCTGCTGCTCAGCCATCTGCTAAACCTGCCGTTCAGTCGGTAGTCGTTGCCAAGAGCAAACTCGGTACTGATAAACCGATGTTAGATCAGCAAGGAGTGCCAGCAGGCTGGACACTGCAATTGGCAAGTTTCAAAGAGCGCTCCAATGCCGTCGCATTGCAGAAACGGCTGCAGCAAAAGGGTTATAAAACGTATATCCGCGACAAAGGTGAGCTGAGTAAAGTCTTTGTCGGCCCCGATATGCAAAAATCGACGCTAGAGGGTATCAAGCGCGAACTAAACAGAACGTTCAAGCTTGACGGTCTTATCTTAAGATTCCGCCCTTGATCATCGAATATTAGTCAAATCGACGGTTGGGGAGGCCGAATGGCTCTGCTAGAATGCCCAACTTTTCGACCTCTATCATTTACACCAAAGGTACATGCTGATGAATTGGGCCGACTGGGTCATTGTTACCCTGATAGCTGTTTCAGCGCTGTTAAGTCTTAAACGCGGCTTCGTTAAAGAAGCTCTGTCGTTGGTTACCTGGGTAGCAGCGTTCATCATCGCCCGGTTATTCGCCGACCAACTCAGTACGCTTCTTGCCTCTTACATCGACACCCCCTCAGCACGGGTAGTGGCAGCCTTTGTGCTGCTGTTTGTATTGGTTTTGTTTACCGGCGCCTTAATCAATAATCTTATCGGCATGCTTATACGCGCCACGGGACTGAGTAGCACCGACCGGGTCTTAGGGATGGGGTTTGGCATCGCCCGGGGGTGCATTCTGGTGGTGGTTGCAGTGGCGTTGTTGGCGATGACGCCGGTGAAGCAGGATCGTTGGTGGGCTCAATCAACCCTTATTCCCCATTTTCAGATGATGGAGGACTGGACCCGGCAGGTGGCTGGCGAAACCTCCGAACTGATTATGAATGCCGGAGCGCAATAGGCATATAATAGGCCTGCTTCTGCAAAGAAAGTGGTATAGAAAACTGTAGTAAAAGTAGTGGTGGGCGGATAATTCGCTCCACACTTATGTGTATTCGAACTCTATGAGGTGCTCCGAATGTGCGGCATTGTTGGTCTTGTTGCCAAAAATCACGTCAACCAAACCCTGTTTGACGCGTTAACTGTTCTACAGCACCGAGGGCAGGATGCCGCAGGGATGGTGACCTGCGAAGGGGGGCGTTTTCATCTCCGAAAAGATAACGGTCTGGCCAATAGCGTCTTTCGTACCCGACATATGCGAGATCTACGCGGTAACATGGGGATAGCTCATGTTCGTTACCCCACCGCAGGTAGTGCTAGCTCGGCTGAAGCTCAGCCGTTTTATGTTAACTCACCTTACGGAATCGCATTAGCGCATAACGGCAACCTAACCAATTCAGCCGAGTTGGCCGAAGATATCTTTCGTACCGATATGCGTCATATCAACACCAACTCTGATTCCGAAGTGTTGTTGAATGTGTTCGCTCATGAGCTGCAGCGGTTGGGCAAACTTATTCCTACTGCCGATGATATTTTTACAGCAATTGAGGCAGTGCATAAACGCTGCCGCGGTGGTTATGCGGTGGTAGCGATGATCACTGGCTACGGCATTGTTGCGTTTCGCGACCCCATGGGTATTCGTCCGGTAGTTTATGGTGAACGTGATACGCCCCAAGGCAAAGAGTATATGGTGGCCTCGGAAAGTGTGGCGCTCGATGCTAGCGGTTTCAAGATGGTGCGTGATCTGCATCCGGGTGAGGCGATCTATTTCTCGCAGGAAGGCGAGGTGAGTATGCGTCGCTGTTCAGCCAAAACTGTCGCGACTCCCTGCCTGTTCGAATACGTCTATCTGGCTCGTCCAGATTCGATTATTGACGGTATCTCGGTGTATAAATCGCGCCTGCGTCAAGGTGAGCTGCTGGCCGAAAAAGTGTTGCGCGAGCGTCCAGATCACGATATCGATGTCGTGATCCCGATTCCCGATACCAGTCGTACTGCCGCTATGGAGATGGCTGTACGTTTAGGGGTCAAATTGCGCGAAGGTTTTATGAAAAACCGCTATATCGGTCGTACCTTCATCATGCCGGGGCAGGAGCTGCGCGAGAAAACGGTTCGCCAGAAGCTAAATCCGATTGAGCTGGAATTTAAAGGCAAGAACGTGATGCTGGTCGATGACTCGATTGTACGGGGCACGACGTCGCGTAAGATCGTTGAGATGGCCCGTGATATGGGGGCTAAAAAAGTATATTTCGCCTCAGCGGCCCCGGGTGTCCGTTACCCTAATGTCTACGGCATTGATATGCCTTCGCCCAAAGAATTGATCGCTCACGGTCGTACCGACGATGAGGTTGGCGAACTGATCGGTGCTGATTGGATGGTTTACCAAGATCTGGATGATTTGATCGAATCGACCCAGTGGGATAATGCCCCGGTAAAGCATTTCGATTGCTCGGTGTTCAACGGCGAATATATCACCGGCGATATCGATCAGGCTTATCTAGATAAACTAGAAGCGGCCCGTAACGATGCGGCCAAACAAGGTGATGTTGCAGTTAATAGCAACGAAGCTAACAGCCTGCATCACAGTTTATAATAGGGCCTGAATCTGCGACAGCCTCTATACAGGCTGTCGCAGTTTTTGAATAGCGTTTGATTGGCGCATTGAGTATATACACATGAGTCGCAGTACCCCTCCTAAGCCTGCCAGTCGGATGGATTCGGATCTGACAGATACCGAATTTGCTACCCTGGCGGTTCGCAGCGGTCACTACCGCACTGCCGAAGGCGAGCACAGCGAGCCGATCTTCCCTACCTCCAGCTTCGTTTTTAATAGTGCGGCGCAAGCAGCGGCACGCTTTGGCGGCGAAGAACCGGGCAATATCTACTCGCGGTTTACCAACCCCACGGTGCGTATCTTTGAGCAGCGGATGGCTGCTCTCGAAGGGGGGGAGCGGGCCGTCGCAACATCGTCGGGGATGGCTGCAATTTTGAGTCTGGGGCTAGGCTTGCTCAGTCATGGCGATCATATCGTCTGTTCTTACAGTGTGTTTGGATCGACGGTATCGTTGTTTAACAAGTACTTCAGCAAGGCCGGTATTCGCACTACCTTCGTCGATCCTGGCGATATCGATGCTTGGCGACAAGCGATTGAACCGACAACTAAGCTGTTCTTTTTAGAGACGCCGTCTAATCCGTTGGCTGAAGTGGCTGATATTGCCGCCATTGCCGAGGTCGCGCATAGCGCTGATGCTTGGTTGGCGGTTGATAATTGCTTTTGTACCCCAGCGTTGCAACGTCCTCTCGAGCTGGGTGCCGATATTATCATTCACTCGGCTACCAAGTTTCTTGATGGTCAGGGACGTTGTGTGGGTGG
>JBFFKD010000045.1:0-10592 GCA_041555595.1 Motiliproteus sp. | reverse complement strand
GGCACCCGGCCATTTAGGACCTGATTTAGCCGATTTGGGTTTGCCCGCGCCTGAGCGTTTGGCGGCCGGGCGCGGTTTATCACCCGCCACCCGCTCAGGGGATTTATCGCCGGGAAGCGTGCCACGATTACGATGCTGCAACCCCTTGAGAAATCCACGCAACACCTGGTCCTTACACTCACGATAGTGCTTGTGTTCGGTCTTACGAAAGAAGGCACTGAGTTCATGTTTACTCAAAACTTGACTGCCTAGCGCCATCAACTCGATGATCTGCTCCGATTTGAGATCGAGGGCGATCTTAAGTTTACGGAACACAATATTATTCGATAGCCGCTGCTCGGGTTCGGCTTGTTCGCCATCGCGCTTGCCACGTTTGAGATTGATAAAACCGTTCAGGAAGGTCGCCAACATCGGGTCGCTGATGCTCTGGTAAGCGGCATCATCCTCTTTCTTTAACCAATCACTTACCTGCGCCCTGGTGACTTCGCAATCGGCCTCGGCAAAGATGGCGATCATCTGACTGTCGTTCAGATCGAAGCTGTAGCGCAGACGGCGCAGGATATCGTTGTTGATCACAGTAAAAACCTTTGTCGGTGGTTGCCCGCAGCCTTCAGCCAACGCGGCAGCAATTGTTGCATGTCTGTACGTGCTAGTTTGTAACGATTGATCGTATCAAGGCCGCTATCGTTAGCCGCCTTATTTCGGTCGCGTTAATCGTACCAGTTTAAAGCTGCCGTTATCGGCCAGCGTCTCGACCTTGGCGAACAGGCCGTTGGCTTTTCGTTCCAGCGGGATAAACATATTGGTGACGAATAGCGCCACCCCATCCTTGGCCGTCAATCGCGCAGCCCGCGCCAAGAAGCGATCGGTCAGCTCGCCTTCGACCGCGAATCCCTGATGGAACGGTGGATTGCACAGCACCAGATCAAACCGATCGACCTGACTGGCAGCGCAGTCGTCAGCAATCACCGAACCGGGAATACCGAGCCGGTCGAAGTTGTGCTGACAGGCAATCACGGCTGCCGCATTATTGTCGGTGGCAACGATCGAGTCGACGCCATGCCGGTAGGCGTTGACCGATAGATAACCGTAGCCGCAGCCCAGATCAAGCACTCGTGGCTGGGTTGTTTTCAGCGTCGGCCAGACTGCGTCGAACTGAGCCACAAGAAACTGACTACCTTGATCAAGTTTGTCCCAACCGAACAGCCCCGGCTTACTGATAAAGTCATCGGCGATCGGTCTAAGGGTTCGATAATCCTTGTCATCCAAACACTCGCCAAGCGTGTCCTGCTGGCTTATAACACCGCAGAACCCGCCCTTACCAAGCTTCGCTAACCGGCCCTGACCCAACAGTTTACGGGCCTTGTCATAGTAGGTTTTGGTGCCTTCGTTTTTGGCACCGATCAACACCAGTTCACCATCGGTTTTCAATAACCGGCTTGCCTGATTAATGACGTGATGCACCACCGCCTTCTCTTTCGACACCCGGTAATAGATCCGATCCAAGCTGGCATCAGACCAGGGTGAAAAATCAAAATCGCTGTAGCGTATCGGCCAGCCTTGCGCCGTCGCGTTGGCCGACAGATCGAAGCGGTTGGTCAGTAATTCCAGCCCGGCGACCGGCTGCATCTGGGTCAACGCCGGTAAATTTTCATCGACAACCCACAGCCCGGCTTGGTCGGCGGCGTGACCGGTCAGTTGTTGCAATAAGGCTTGTTCGATCAGATCCATCAGGGTTCCGGGTTGTTAGGTTTGACAGCCAAAGACACAGGGATATTTTAAGATAGAGTAAAAACAAGCGGCGATTTTATCGCAATCGTGCCGCCGCCACAGCGCTTTCAACAACGGTCTTCAACACAAGTATCAAAAAACGGCTCAACGGTCATTCAACCGCGCTAAAAAAGCGCGATTTCATCATCGTTCAGCGCTCGGTATTGACCCGGCTCCAGCCCACGATCCAACGCCAACGCGCCTATCTGCTCGCGGTGCAGCCGCACCACCTTGTTGCCGAGGGCGGCGAACATCCGCTTGACCTGATGGTAACGCCCCTCCTGAATCAGGATCTGCAGTTGATCTGGCTCATCAACAATCAGCTCTGCCGGCAACGTTGGCTTGGTTTCACCACGTAGCAACACCCCCTCCCGGAAGCGTTGCTGAGCGTCGGTGATCGCCGCTTGCGACAGTGGTTCGGCCAGCCACACGCGATAACGCTTGGTACATTGACGCTTGGGCGACGTGATCCTGTGGCTCCACTGGCCGTCATCCGTCAACAGCACCAACCCGGTGGTATCCAGATCGAGCCGCCCGGCCGGATGCACGCCCGCCCTGAGTCGATCGGGTAACAGATCGATCACGGTACGGTGATCGGCATCGTCGGTTGAACAGATCACCCCGTCGGGTTTGTTGAGCATCAGGTAGACCGGCAGTCGTAGCGCTACCGGCTCACCGTTGAGCAGCACACGCTGATCGCTACCGACCTTGGCCGCCGCATCGCGCACCGGTTGACCATCGACACTCACTGCACCGCGTTTGATCAGTGGTCGCAGCTGGCTTCGACTAAGCTCGGTAGCCTGCGCCAAAAAACGATCGAGTCGCATACGTTCGACCTGCATTGTCGCGTTAACCATCGCTGGACTGTCTCCGGTTGAGCCATAGATAAAGTCCGACCAGATACAGCGTAGCGATCAAAAAACCCGCCGCCGTGCCCCAGCCGACGCCCCAATAACGGTAGCTCAATGACACTGTAATGGTGTAACACAGCAGCGACCCCAATCCCATCGGGTAGTTCTTGATCACGGTGTAGACCACCGCTTTGCCGTAGCTGTAGTGCAGGATCAGCATGAACGGAAACAGCGTGATGGGAAACGCCGACAACAAGCCCGACCAGGCTGGCCCGACCCAGCCGGCAATACCCGTGATAAATAATACCGTTGCCGCAGCCATCAAGGCCCGCAATAGCAGTACCTGACGACTGATCGAGACCCGCCCGGTCAAAGCGACATTGTCGATCGAACGAAATAGCCAGCTGAACAGCAGGATCGACAGCGCCGTCAACAGACCGCCGCCGAGCAGACCGCTCGCAACTACGCCAGTAGCCGCCTGATCGACCACGCCTAGCGGCAGCAGTTGCAGCAATGTCGCAGCAACCAAAAAGCCACCCAATCCGGACACCATTGCAACCGGCAGATGCCAACGCTGCAGCTTGCGTGAGCCCTGGTAGTAACAGAAGGTCAGCACCAGACTGGCGCTGAAACCAGCCAACGTATGCACCGCCGCCTCGGCAGCAAATGCACTACCCTGTTCGATCCCAATAAAGAACAGCGCGATGGCACTACCCAGCGGGTAGCCCGACAAGATACCGGCAATTCGGGCGCTGACATGCTCGGCCACCAACGATAGTCCCACCACGGCAATGATCGAAACCAGCAGCTTCCATAGGATAAGAGTGTCCATCGAGCGTCCGAAAAAAGCCTCTGCAATGAAGGCTAGGATGATGAAAGGAAAGGCCATGACTTTCAGCCAGCGGACCATCATAGCAGCCTGACAAACAGGGTCTAGCCGGTGCTTCACACTGGCGGCTAAATCTCGACCAGACCCTCGTAAAAATAGTTACTTACAACCTCCTGTGAGGCGAAATCTAAGCTATGTTTCAACGATCAGACCCAGTGCTACCGACCTGATCACGATTCCGATCGCTACCTTTATCACGACCATCGCTTGAGGGTGACACCGATGTTCCAAGCCAGCACCGTATTAACGGGCAATTTCCTCGCTCACGAGCTGTCCAGACTGATGCAGATGGTCAGCCGTAACTACGCTGTTGACGAGGCTGACTACCTACGACAGCTGTTACCCCTGGCAACCCCTGATACCGACGAACTGGCTGCAACCACGGCGCTGGCCAGCCGTCTGGTTGAGCAGGTTCGCGCCGATAGCAGCGCTCTACATAGCATCGACAAGTTGCTGCAGGAGTACAGCCTCGACAATGAGGAGGGCGTGATCCTGATGTGTCTGGCCGAAGCGCTGATGCGGATACCCGACGCCCGCACCGCCGACGCACTGATTCGCGACAAGCTGGCCGGAGCCAACTGGCAGGAACATCTCCAGCAGAGCGATTCGATGCTGGTCAATGCCTCAACCTGGGGCCTGATGCTGACCGGCAAGGTGGTCAATCTCCAGCGCGATATCGACGGCAATCCCAACACATTGCTAAAACGACTGGTCAGCCGTTGCGGCGAACCGGTGATCCGTAAGGCGATGGTCCAGGCAATGAAGATCATGGCAAAGCAGTTTGTACTGGGACGCACCATCACCGAGGCGATCGCTAACGGTACCGACTGCCGCAACAAGGGCTACAGTTACTCTTACGATATGCTCGGTGAAGCCGCGTTTACCCAGGCCGACGCCGACAACTACTTCCATGCTTACCTCGAAGCGATCCAGCAGATCGGTGCAGCCGATCAACAACAACTCCCGGCGGCACCCAAGCCGACCATCTCGATCAAACTCTCGGCACTGCACCCGCGTTACGAAGTGGCCAAGCGCGAGCGGGTGCTGGTGGAATTGGGTCAACGTGTTAAACAGCTGGTCAAGACTGCCCGGGCGCTGGATGTCGGAATCACCGTCGATGCCGAAGAGGCCGACCGATTAGAACTATCACTGGAGCTGTTCCAAAGCGTCTACACCGACCCGACTTGTTGCGGCTGGGGGAATTTTGGGTTGGTGGTGCAAGCCTATTCCAAACGCGCGCTGCCGGCACTTTGCTGGCTCATCAAGCTCGCCGGTCAACAGCAGGACCGAATCCCGCTGCGGCTAGTTAAGGGGGCTTACTGGGATAGCGAGATCAAGCATGCTCAACAAGCCGGGCTGGCCGGCTACCCGGTTTTTACCCGCAAGGAGGGCACCGATTGCTCGTATCTGGCTTGCGCCCGTTTACTACTCAGTCCGCTGGCCGAGGGTCTGATCTATCCGCAGTTCGCCACCCACAACGCCCACACCGTTGCCAGCATCATCACCATGGCGCACAGTAAGCTGGCGGCGCCTAACAGCCGTTACGAGTTCCAACGGCTGCACGGTATGGGTGATGCGTTGTACGACAATTTACTCCACGACAACCTCATGCATGACAAGCTTTTCCCAGACAATCCAGTCACCGACGGCCAGCAGCATTGTCGCATCTACGCCCCGATCGGTGCCCACAAGGATCTATTGCCGTATCTGGTGCGGCGGTTGCTGGAAAACGGTGCCAACTCCTCTTTCGTTCACCGGTTGGTCGATGCCCGCACCCCGGTCGCCGAGCTGGTGCAACACCCGGTGATGCGATTGAATCAGCTCACCAGCTTGGCCAACCAGCACATTCCTCTACCACCACAGCTGCTCGGCTCCGACCGACTCAACTCGGCGGGTGTTAACCTCAACATCCGCGACCAGCAGGAGCCATTGCTGGCCGAGATCGGCGCCTTCGATAATCATCACTGGAACGCCGGGCCGATCATCGCAGGTCACACACTCACCCCCGGCAAGCCCCAATCGGTGGCCTGCCCCTATGCCAACCATCGCCACATAGGCACCATCTACTGGGCCGATTGCGAGTTGACCGAGCAGGCACTGGCCACGGCCTGCACCGCATTTGAGAGCTGGAATCAAACCGATGTTGAGCAGCGCGCCGCCTGTCTGGACCGACTCGCCGAACTGCTGCAGCAACACCGACCCGAATTGATGGCGCTGTGCAGTCGAGAAGCGGGCAAGAGCCTACAGGACGGTATCGATGAGATCCGAGAGGCGGTCGACTTCTGTCGCTACTACGCCCAACAGGCACGCCGCCATTTCGGCCAGGTTCAAACTCTACCCGGACCCACCGGTGAGCTAAACGAGCTGTACCTGCAAGGGCGTGGCGTTTTCGTCTGTATCAGTCCCTGGAACTTCCCATTAGCGATCTTCGTAGGCCAGATCAGCGCTGCCTTGGCCGCCGGCAATAGTGTCATCGCAAAACCGGCAGAGCAGACCGGCCTGATCGCCCACCGTACGATCGAGCTGCTGCTCGAAGCGGGAGTTCCGCCCGGCACCATCCAGCTACTGCCCGGCGCCGGTGCCGAGATCGGCACCCAGCTGACCCGTGATCCACGCGTTAGTGGTATCGCCTTCACCGGCTCGACTGCCACCGCTCATCGAATTAACCGGGCCTTAGCGGCGCGAGATGGCGCCATCGCAACCTTTATCGCCGAGACCGGCGGCCAAAATGCGATGTTGGTTGATTCGACCGCATTGCCCGAGCAGGTGGTCGCCGACGTGATTCAATCGGCCTTCACCAGCGCCGGACAACGCTGCTCGGCGCTGCGGGTGCTGTACGTGCAGGATGATATCGCAGCACGAATCATCGAGTTGATTGGCGGAGCCATGGATCAGTTGACGCTAGGGGATCCGGCCGACTATGCCACCGACGTCGGCCCGGTAATCGATGCGCCAGCCCAGCAAAAACTACTCACTCACATCGACCGTCTCAAGGCAGCCGGCCAACTGGTGGCCGAGATCGCTGTGCCGAGCCACTGCGACAACGGTTACTTCGTGCCACCGACCGCATTCGAAATTGCTGCCATGAGCGAACTGGAGCAGGAGAACTTCGGCCCGGTGCTGCATATCATCCGCTACCAGGCTAACCAGCTCGATGCGGTGATCGACCAGATTAACGACTCCGGCTTCGGCCTGACCCTGGGCATCCACAGCCGCAACCAGGCCACCGCCAGTTATATCGATCAACGGGTGCGGGTCGGCAACGTCTACATCAACCGCAACCAGATCGGCGCCGTGGTCGGGGTGCAACCGTTTGGCGGCCTGGGTCTGTCAGGAACCGGCCCTAAAGCTGGCGGTCCGCACTATTTGCTTCGCTTTGCTACCGAACGCACTCGCAGCACCAACACCACCGCCGTCGGAGGCAACGCCAGCCTGCTGTCGCTGGGAGAACAACCATAGCAACAACCCGGTAAGCGAGGCTACGGTTACAACATCAGCTCGGTATTGCTGCTGAAGGCTCTTGGCTGCCGAGTCACCGGGTCGATAAATTGCAGCTGTTGTGCCAGCAGCTGCAACGGTTTGGCATAATCATCGGCACTTTGAGACTGTAAGCTGGGGTAGTACCTATCGTGCAGTATCGGCCAGCCGAGTGTTTGCATATGCAGCCGTAGCTGGTGTGTTTTACCGGTACGGGGCTGCAATTGAAACAACGCTTTATCACCCACCTGCTGCAGACAATGAACCCGTGAATGGCTATTGGCAGGCCCTTCGGCCACCTGCATCAGAAAGCCAGGACTCGAGCGCACCAATCGATTACTGACCTGCCATTGCTGACCGCTCAACGGAGTTTCGGCACTGACCCGTGCGATCGCTTGATAGGTTTTAGTTATTTGGCCGGTTTTGAATAGATGATGGTAGCAATGGCGCGTTTTCGGATTGACCGAAAACAGCACCAACCCAGCCGTCACTCGGTCTAGCCGGTGCAGTGCCTGTAGATGATCGATCCCGGTATCAGCCCGCAATCGGTTTTGCAGGCATTCATTGACATAACGGCCACCCGGCGTGACCGGTAAGAAGTGGGGTTTATACGCCACCAGCAGATGTTGGTCGTGAAACAGGATCTGATGGTTAAACGGCACCACCGGCTCGGTTTCAACTTCGCGGTAGTAATAGACCCGTTGCTGTGGCTGAAATGCTGACCGTGCGCTGATCAAAGAACCATCATGCCAGTGCAATTTGCCATCGGCCGCCCGCTGCTGCCAAACCTTGGCATCGATCTGCGGGAACTTCTGTACCAGATATTCCAACACGGTCACCACGCCCGGATTTGTCTGCGGCAAGCTCAGCATCGAAGGGTAGTTTGCAATGGCCATAACTGGTTGGTTAATCTCTCAGAAAACAGCGACTATAACAGACAACGCCACCGCCTCTGGATGCTGTGAACAGTCTTTTGGGCGACAGCGGCATCATCAATCAAAGGCTGCTTAGATGAACAACATCTTCGATGCGATTCCCGCCGACTTACCCACCGAGCTGTTCGAGACCCTGGCCGAAAGCCAAACGGTAAAGATCGAACGGATCATCTCCAAAGGTCACCGCTCACCGGATCACGGCTGGTACGACCAACCTCAGCATGAATGGGTGATCGTGTTACAGGGCCAAGCAACGATCAGTTTCGACAACGCTCCAGCCGTGACGTTAACGACAGGCGTTTACCTCAACATCCCAGCGCACCAAAAACATAAGGTCAGCTGGAGCGATCCGGATGAAGAAACCGTCTGGTTGGCCGTACACTACTGACGTTCGATGATCGGGGTTTCAGCTTCGCGGCCCGAAAGGTATGATCGTAGCCCGATATTCAACGCGACGAACCGCTCTCTCACAAAGAGTTGAGAGCGTTATTAATGTGCAGCTGTGATCGACACCAACACAGCTATCTACCACGTCAGGACCGCTCTATGAATTCGGACCAACCGTTAGCCGACGATAAAAAACTGACCCTGCTGTTCCGGGTCGAGCCGGGCTCATTAGGCCCGGATGGCAGCGAACAAGCGCAGCATTTTTGCGATCAAGCGCAGCAGCAACTGGTCGCCCTCGATGCCGGATTTATCCGCTGGCAGATCGAGCCCCGATTCGACAAGTCATTGCCCGAACTGGAATATAAGATCCGCAACAAACGGCTGTCCCGCGCCCAGGCGCAGCAATATTTAACCCTGCTAGCGCAAGATCTCGATACCGTCGAGGATCAGCTAGTCACCGAGATCGATCGCCTGATCGGCGAACACCAAGCGAGATAGGATGCCACTCAACCACGTTCTCTGTCACTGCCACGGCCCCTCGGCCCCTCGGCCTTAGCGATCTCTCTCATTGCAAGGTCGCTAATCTCTGCCTCTGTTTTATCTCGCCGTCTCAACCACCGTTTCTCTAGCTCATTGCTCGACTGCCTTTCTCTTTAGCGCTACGGCTTGAGTTGCAACACGGCAACTGGCTCTGGCGTGCGCTTGAGTGACTGGCGATTATCTCAGGGATCACCGACAAGGAAGCCTTGACCATTGTTCGCGGCGATCCCGGCATCGATCTGGGCAAGGACAAAAAGGGCAACGACATCGCTAAGCTTAAACACCGATAGTTGATCAAGCCGTACCGGCCTGTGCAACAGTCAATCACGGCCATCGCTAAAGTACTGTCGGGTACCGTGAGCGCTGGTAGCTTCGCTGATCCGGGTCAACGCAGAGGTATAAGCAGCACTGCGCAGTGAGCTTTGCTGCTGCTCGGCAATCGTCCAAACCCGCTCGAACGCTTCTTGCATATATTGCTCCAGCCGTTGCCGCACCTGCTCCAGACTCCAGGGGTAGCCGCTACGGTTCTGTACCCACTCGAAATAACTGACAGTGACACCGCCGGCATTGGCCAATACGTCAGGAACGATGGTCAAGCCACGCTGGTTAAGCTGATCTTCTGCAGCCGTTTCGATCGGTCCGTTGGCGACCTCGACAATGGTGGCTGCCTTAATACTATCAACGTTAGCCGCCGTGATAACCCCTTCCAGCGCTGCCGGAACCAGCAACTCAACATCGAGCGCCAACAGCTCGGCATTACTGATCTCGCGGTGTTCGACCAGCTGGCATACCGATTGCTGGCAGTACACCGCCCGCATTTTTCTCGAGGCTTGCTTCTCGGCCCACAGGCTATCGATATCAAACCCCTGCTCGGAGTAGATCCCGCCCTGCGAATCGCTGATGGCGACGATCTTGTAGCCATCGCGCTGCAGCAGCCTACCCAGATGATAGGCGGCGTTACCAAACCCCTGAATCGCCACTCGCTGTTGTTGCGGTTGCCAGCCCCGCTTATCGGCCAGTTGTCGAATGCACAGATAGGCGCCCCGCCCGGTCGCTTCATCGCGGCCCAGACTGCCGCCCAACGGAATCGGTTTACCGGTGATAACCCCCGGGCTTCGACTCCGTTTGATCGCCTCGTACTCGTCCATCATCCAACCCATGATACGGGCATTGGTGTAAACATCAGGAGCAGGAATATCGGTCTCGGGGCCGATGAAATCAGCCATCGCCCGTACATAAGCGCGCGACAACCGCTCCAACTCCATCGGCGACAGCTCTTTGGGCTGCACCATCACGCCGCCTTTAGCGCCGCCAAACGGTAGCCCCAACAGCGCGCACTTGATGGTCATCCACAGCGCCAACGCCTGTACCTCAGACTGGTTCACTTGCGGATGAAATCGGATCCCCCCCTTGGTCGGTCCAAGCACATCGTTATAACGGCAACGGTAGCCGGTAAAGTAACGGGTCGAACCGTCGTCCATCCGCACCGGCAATGCCGCTTTCAACAAAGCTTTGGGCTGCATTAACGAGGCAACAACCTCACTGTCGATCCCGGCGCTGTCACTGAGTTGACGCATTCGCTTCAGGGCATCAGCAAAAACATCATGAGAGTCACAGCGATTGGATTTAATCCTGTCCGAGCTAACGGATTGGGGACTGGATGTATCGGTGATAGTTGTATCGGTAGTGGCTGTATCGGTGCTAATCGTCATCGTCATCTCCACCAAAGCGGCTGGTTAAGGG
>JBFFKD010000044.1:0-10735 GCA_041555595.1 Motiliproteus sp. | reverse complement strand
TTTGAATCGCTAAACGTTCTGGCAGTTTTTATTTTGCAACAAATGACACGGGGCTCGCCATTGGCGAACCCCGTTCATCTGTTTACTGCATAGGTTGTTTTGTTAGGTCAGAACTGGCGTGCAGTGTAAGTTTGAAATGCCTTGGTAGCCGTCCCAAAAATCTGAGCGTCCTTGGCGCCAACCGGTGATCCAGTTATGGCGATTATCACCAGTAGGGGTTGGACATGCGTCTTTAGATTTACCTGCCACACCGGCCTGGTAGCCGCGTGTGAAAGCTCTAGATGATAGATCTCTTTTTTGTCTCTTCATTCAATAGCCTCGTTCTTCTTGTGTCGGTGGGGCCGTTAATCTAGAGCGATGCTGCAGTGACAGACGGCTTGAGCGTATGTCGGTAGCGATCAGTCCAGACTAAAACAACGGCACCATACTCGGTCTATTCATGCGCTGAGAACTGCGGGCAGTGAAACTGCCGTGGCATGGTTGGTTAATCAACCAACAGGTAAATTTTTATCGGATTACGACCTGTTTGTCGACCATAATTTACGTTTAGAGATGGTTTTTTGGATGGCTTGTTGTAACGCTGTTGCAGCATAGTCAACGAAACCAATGGTTAGCGGCCGATATGGGTGGTTGTTTGAGAACGTGAATTTTTTTAATGACCGGACAGGCCGAGCCGATCGGTCATCAATAGCGTCTTTGTGAAACGAGGGTGCTATGATCCGCTGTGTAGCGTCGACTGACTGTGGATGATGCAAATACTATTTTATTGATTGGGTAAAGAATTGTCTCAGGTATCTGAAAAACAACGTTATTTCGCAACATGTCCGAAAGGATTAGAACTGCTGTTAAGCGACGAATTGGGCGCACTTGGCGCAGAGCAGGCCAAGTCGACTGTGGCTGGGGTTTATTTTGATGGTGATCTCGAAATCGCCTACAAGGTTTGCCTATGGTCGCGATTGGCGAATCGGATATTGCTGCCTCTGGCCAGTTTCTCGTCCGAGTCAGCCGACGAACTGTATGCTGGCGTGCAGCAGGTCAATTGGCTCGATCATATGCGCTCGGAAGGCAGTTTGCTGGTGCAGTTCACCGGTACCAACCGGGCGATTAAGAACACCCATTTCGGTGCCTTGAAAGTCAAAGATGCCATTGTCGATCAGGTTCGTGATGCCACCGGTCAGCGACCGTCGATCAGTAAAGACCAGCCCGACCTGCGGATCAATCTGCACCTGTCTAAAGGCGAAGCACATCTGAGTTTGGATCTGTCGGGCGATAGCTTGCATCGACGTGGTTACCGCAGTGCAGGTGGGGCGGCACCATTGAAAGAGAACTTGGCGGCGGCGCTTTTGATCCGTAGCGGTTGGCCAGCTATGGCGGCCGAGGGGCGCCCCTTGATCGATCCGATGTGTGGTTCGGGGACGCTGCCAATCGAAGCGGCATTAATGGCGGCTAATATTGCGCCGGGATTGATTCGACGCCATTTCGGCTTCAAGCGCTGGCTCAAGCATGATGCTGAGTTGTGGCAGCGGCTACAGCGCGACGCGCGGCAACAGCGGCTCGAGGCGCAAGAGCGCACCGATCTCCCTGAAATTCACGGTTATGATGCCAGTCCAAAGGCGGTCTCGATCGCCAAGCAGAACGCCAAACTGGCCGGAGTTGATAGCTGGGTACGAATTTCGCATCGTGAGCTGTCCGAGCTCAAGCCGTTAACCCACAAGAGTGGATTGGACCAAGGTTTACTGATGACTAACCCGCCGTATGGTGAGCGGCTCAGTGAGGTCCCTGTTATTCGTTATCTTTACCAGCATCTAGGCGATGCACTGAAGCAGCATTTCGAGGGCTGGAAAGCCGCCGTGTTCACTGGAAACCCAGATCTAGGCAAGGCGGTGGGTATTCATTCCAGTAAACAGTACAAATTGTTCAACGGCGCGATCCCTAGTCAATTGTTGTTGTTCGATGTGCAGCCGGATCAATTTCTGGCCTCGCGCAATGAGCGCGAGCCGTCGCAAGGCCGTCCGGCCGAGAAACAGCCGCAGGATATGTTCTCCAATCGGCTGCGCAAGAATATGAAGCAGTTGGATAAGTGGGCGCGCAAGGCACAGATCAAGTGTTACCGGTTGTACGATGCCGATATGCCCGAATATGCGGTGGCAATCGACCGTTACCATGAGTGGCTGCATGTACAGGAATATGCACCGCCGGCTTCGATCGATCAGGCTAAGGCCGATGAGCGGCTCAAGTTGGTGCTTGATGTGTTGCCAGCGGTCACCGGGGTGCCTGCTGACAGGATCGTACTGAAGCAGCGTCGCCGGCAGGAAGGAAAATCGCAGTACCAGCGAATGGCGCAGCAGGGTGAGTTTTTCGAAGTTGAAGAGGGGGCGGCTAAACTGCTGGTCAATCTGAATGATTACCTCGACACCGGCTTGTTCCTCGATCACCGCCCGATCCGCAAGTGGATCTTTGAAAATAGCCGCGGTAAGCGTTTTCTTAATCTGTTCAGCTACACCTCAGTAGCAACGGTGCAGGCCGGCTTAGGCGGTGCTGTATCGACCACCAGTGTTGATATGTCGGCGACCTATCTGGAATGGGCCCGTAAAAACTTTGCGTTGAACGGTCTGAGCGAGAAGCTCAATGTAACGCTGCAGGAAGATTGTGTTAACTGGTTGCGCGATATGTCGCGAAAGCGGGAAGTGAAGTTCGATCTGATTTTCATGGACCCGCCGAGCTTTTCCAACTCCAAACGGATGCATGATGTATTTGATGTCCAGCGTGATCATGTTGATTTGATCGAGCAGGCGATGAAATTGCTTGATGTAGGTGGGGTGCTGATCTTCTCTAATAATTTACGCAAGTTTAAGATGGATCTGGATGCGCTGGCACGGTTTGACGTAAAGGATATTACCGCGATGAGTCTGGATAAGGACTTTGAACGCAATAAGAAAATACATAACTGCTGGAAGATCACTAAGGCTCGGAGTGCTGATGCCTCTTCACCCTGGGGTAAGGGGTAGGGGCGAACGGCTTTAGGTGTCCTTATGGATCAGTGAGAGCTGCTGGTCTGCTGAATGCACTCTTCGGAGTGCATTTGTTTGTCTGCTGCGCGCTAAGTAATCAGAAGCAAAGGAAGTACGCCATTCCCTTAGTCTGTTTGGGCTATGGCATAGATCAAGTCAGGTGATGCGGATGCTGTTTTTTCTGGCGATAAGACAAAAGTTCGACAACGATTTGGACTTCCCCCGGTTCTTGATGGTCAGTTGTGTGTTTTTTGGTTTGTTTTTGATGGTCGAAAAGTGTCTGCGTTATTCAGGACGGGGTAGTCAAAAAAAAGGCCGCTAAGTTGCGGCCTTTTTAACATCAGTCCGAAGATTAACCCGGATAGTCGCGCTTGCTTGGGCCAGTGTATAACTGACGTGGACGACCGATCTTGTTCGGGCTTGAGTGGAACTCGCTCCAGTGAGAGATCCAGCCGATGGTACGAGACAATGCGAAGATCACGGTAAACATATTGGTTGGAATACCGATCGCCTTCAGGATGATGCCTGAGTAGAAATCAACATTCGGGTACAGTTTACGCTCAACAAAGTACTCGTCTTCCAGTGCGATCTGTTCCAGTTGCTTAGCGATCTTCAACAGCGGATCGTTTTCTAGACCCAGCTCCTTCAGAACCTCGTCGCAAGAGACTTTCATCACCTTGGCCCGTGGGTCGAAGTTGCGGTAAACACGGTGTCCGAAGCCCATCAGGCGGAACGGATCGTTGGGATCCTTGGCCTTGGCGACAAACTCAGGAATATTATCGGCATCACCGATCTCTTCCAGCATGCTCAGTACCGCTTCGTTAGCACCACCGTGCGCAGGTCCCCATAGGGCTGCGATGCCTGAGGCGATACAGGCAAATGGGTTGGCGCCAGAAGAGCCGGCCAGGCGGACTGTTGACGTTGATGCGTTCTGCTCGTGGTCGGCATGTAGGACGAAAATCTTGTCCATCGCCTTAGCGACTACCGGGTTAGGAACATACTCTTCGCACGGAGTGCCGAACATCATCTGCAGAAAGTTCTCTGCGTAGTTCAGGTCGTTGCGTGGGAACATGAACGGCTGGCCCAGCGAGTACTTGTAGCACATGGCTGCAATCGTCGGGATCTTGGCGATCAGACGGAAAGCGCAGACTTCACGATGGTGCTCATCGTTGATGTCGAGTGAGTCGTGGTAGAACGCCGATAGTGCTCCAACAACACCGCACATGATCGCCATTGGGTGGGCGTCACGACGGAAGCCGTTGTAGAAGTGGCTCAGCTGCTCGTGCAACATGGTGTGATTTTTGACGGTGTTGACGAAAACGTCTTTCTGATCGGCGGTCGGAAGTTCGCCGTTGAGTAGCAAGTAACACACTTCCATGTAGTCGGATTTTTCAGCCAGCTGCTCGATCGGGTAACCGCCGTGCAGTAAAACACCCTTACCACCATCGATGAAGGTGATGGCAGAATCACAAGCTGCAGTGGACATGAAACCAGGGTCGTATGTGAACAGACCTTTGCTGACCAGCGCGCGTACATCTACGACGTCGGGTCCTTCGGTGCCGTGTAGAATAGGCATTTCAATGGTTTCTTCTAGACCGTCGACTTTTAGATACGCTTTCTTATCAGTCATGGCGGCTCCTATCATTGGTGTGTTATATGGATCTGGCTGCGGTTGATTCATGGGGAAATTGGAATCGTCTGAGTAGCGGCCAGCTTCAAAGAGCCATCACTATAGGGCGATTGTCGTCAAAGTCAATTGAGCCAAAAGTCCAATTGTCGCAACGCAGCATGATTGAGAGTGAGTGATAAAAAGCAATAGATGAGAGTTGTCTGTAAAATTGCTGATAACAACCTGCTCTAGCAACTGGGGAATAGTCTTTATGCCTTTGGTCTAGGGGTGGGTCAATTGTTTTAGCAGGTCGCTATCTGTATACTCTCGCGTCGAAGTTGCGGAGGAAAAACAGCGTCTTCGCTGATTTGAATCTTCAATTTGTGTCCAGGCACGTCCTTCTAATCGCCCTTTGATTGGGCAAATGTGAGTGTGAATTAGAACCGTGAATAAAACGAGACCTGTAAATCTAGATTTACGTACGATTAAGCAACCTCTACCTGCGATCTCTTCGATATTGCACCGCATCACTGGCCTGATCCTGTTTGTTGGGGTTGCCTTTATGCTGTATGCCTTCGATCTGTCGCTGGACTCTCAACAGGGGTTTAACGCCGTTGCCGATATGCTAAGTAATAACTTCTTTGTGAAGTTCATTGCTTGGGGTCTGGTATCTTCGCTGCTTTATCACTTCTTCGCCGGTATCAAGCATCTGATTATGGATTGCGGTTACTGTGAAGAGCTGGAAAGCGGAACGATGATTGCTAAGGCTACCCTTGCTGCCGGTGTTGTTTCAGTACTGCTAGCAGGAGTATGGATATGGTAACTACCATCACGAGTTTTGGTCGTAGTGGGCTATATGATTGGATGATTCAACGTGCCACGGCAGTTGTTCTGTTGGTCTACACCGTTTTTATCCTCTTTTATCTGCTAACCAATTCCGGCCTGACTTACGAGCAGTGGAATGATCTGTTTGCTCAGACCTGGGTGCGAGTCTTTACCTTGATGGCTTTGCTGTCACTAGGTGCTCATGCCTGGATCGGGCTGTGGAGTATTTCAACTGACTACATTAAGCCAACCGGCCCTCGCTTTCTGTTCCAGGTGATTTGTGGAGCAGCGATGTTCACCTATCTGGTGTGGGGCGTACAGGTACTGTGGGGATTATAAGTAATGTCTAATATTCGTACGCTTAGCTATGACGCTATCGTAGTTGGCGGTGGTGGCGCTGGTATGCGCGCCGCGCTGCAGCTGGCTCAATCAGGCCTGAAAACGGCTTGTATCTCAAAAGTGTTCCCAACCCGTTCACACACAGTTTCCGCCCAGGGTGGTATTACTTGTGCGATCGCGAGTGCTGATCCAAATGATGATTGGCGCTGGCACATGTACGACACCGTCAAGGGATCCGACTATATCGGTGACCAGGACGCGATCGAGTATATGTGTAGTGTTGGACCGCAGGCTGTATTTGAGCTTGATCACATGGGGATGCCATTTTCCCGTACTGAAGCGGGACGCATCTATCAGCGTCCGTTCGGTGGTCAGTCTAAGAATTTTGGTGAGGGCGGTCAGGCTGCTCGAACCTGTGCTGCTGCTGACCGAACCGGTCATGCGTTGTTGCACACGCTGTATCAGGCCAACCTGAAAGCCGGTACCACCTTCTTTAATGAATGGTACGCAACCGACTTGGTTAAGAATGCTGACGGTGTGGTAGTGGGTGTTATCGCTATCTGTATCGAGAGTGGCGAGACCGTTTACATCAAGGCGTTGGCTACTGTGCTGGCGACTGGTGGTGCGGGTCGTATCTACCAATCGACTACCAATGCGTTGATCAATACCGGTGACGGTGTGGGTATGGCGTTGCGCTCGGGCTTCCCGGTACAAGATATCGAGATGTGGCAGTTCCACCCAACCGGTATTGCTGGTGCGGGTGTATTGGTAACCGAAGGTTGTCGTGGTGAAGGTGGTTATCTGGTCAACAAAGATGGCGAGCGCTTCATGGAGCGTTATGCACCGAATGCTAAGGATCTTGCTGGTCGTGACGTGGTTGCGCGTTCGATGGTGCTGGAGATTCTTGATGGCCGCGGCTGTGGTCCTGACGGCGATCACGTGTTCTTGAAGCTCGATCATCTGGGTGAGGAGGTGTTGCAAAGCCGCCTGCCGGGTATCTGTGAGTTGTCTAAGACTTTTGCTCACGTTGATCCTGTTACTGATCTGGTTCCTGTTGTACCGACCTGCCACTACATGATGGGTGGTGTCCCGACCAATATTGGAGGTCAGGCTCTGACCATCGATGCCGACGGTAATGATCAGGAGATTCCGGGTCTATTTGCTTGTGGTGAAGTGGCTTGTGTATCGGTACATGGTGCTAACCGTCTGGGCGGTAACTCGCTGCTGGATCTGGTGGTGTTTGGTCGTGCGGCTGGTCTGCACATCCAGAAAATGCTGAACGAAGGCTATGTGGCTGATGATGCAACCGAGGCTGATGTTGAGGCGGCGATGGCGCGTCTGACGCGTCTGAACAACAGTACTGGCGGTGAGAGTGTTGCTGAGGTTCGTGGTGATCTGCAGAAAACCATGCAACTCTACTTCGGTGTATTCCGCGACGGTGAGAGCATGCAGAAAGGTCTGGATATGCTGGTTGAACTCCGTAAGCGAGTTGAGAACCTGCATCTTGAGGATAAATCTGCGGCGTTCAATACTGCGCGTATTGAAGCGCTTGAGCTTGAGAATCTGCTAGAAGTAGCTGAAGCGACAGCGATCGCTGCAGAAGAGCGCAAAGAGAGTCGTGGTGCTCATGCGCGTAACGACTTCGTCGATCGTGATGACGAAAATTGGCTGAAGCACTCTATCTACTTCCCCGGTGATAAGCGGGTCGGTAAGCGTGATGTTAACTTCGCGCCTAAGACCGTTGAAGCTTTCCCACCCAAGAAGCGCGTTTACTAAGGGAGTTGCATCATGCTAGTTAGTGTTTATCGTTACAATCCAGAGGTTGATGATGCTCCTTACATGCAGGATATCCATATCGATATCCCGGGTGGTAAAGACATCATGGTGCTGGATCTGCTGCAGCTGCTGAAGGATAAAGATCCAAGCCTGGGTTACCGTCGTTCATGTCGGGAAGGGGTCTGTGGCTCCGACGGTATGAACATGAATGGTAAGAACGGGCTGGCTTGTATCACGCCGCTGTCTGCCGTCGTTGCTAAAGACAAGTTGGTGCTGCGTCCGCTGCCGGGTCTGCCTGTTATTCGCGACCTGGTCGTTGATATGGCGCAGTTTTACAAGCAGTACGAGAAGATTAAGCCGTACTTGATCAACGACACGCCGGCACCTGCCATTGAGCGTCTGCAGTCGCCTGAAGAGCGTGAGAAGCTGGACGGTCTATACGAGTGTATTCTATGCGCTTGTTGTTCGACCTCTTGTCCTTCGTTCTGGTGGAATCCGGATAAGTTTATCGGCCCGTCAGGGTTGTTGCAGGCTTATCGCTTCCTGGTTGATAGTCGCGATACAGCGACCCGTGAGCGTCTGGCTGAGTTGGATGATCCGTTCAGTGTATTCCGCTGCCATGGTATTATGAACTGCGTCAGTGTTTGCCCGAAGGGGTTGAACCCGACTAAGGCAATTGGCAAAATTCGTAATATGTTGTTGCAGCAGGCGACCTGATCGCAAGCGGTTCTGGCCTGGTGTAAGCTGGGCCATCAAAGATAAAAATGGCGCGAGTATTTGCGCCATTTTTTTTGCCTTTTTTTTGTTGTTATCCCCTAGGTGGTTTGTCGGTTTTTGGTCAATATTTGGGCTATTTAGGCTGGCTGAGTGGCTGGGTGTAAAGAGTTTTTCAATTAATCGCCCGTATAGGTAAAAAGCATTATTCCGGGGGCGTTGTAACTGCTGTAGACTTGTGCGCCGATGTCAGAGAGAACTGTTTAATAACGTTTTCTCAGATGCACTTTATAAATGTCATAGAAACATTAATAAAGAGGGGATATTGTTCCCCGCCGGTCTGGCAGGATTCAACGCAATGCCAGTTCCGTCGGTGAAGAATGAAGTGCCAATTCAGGCGCGCTCCTCACTAAAGGGTTGTCGAGAATGCATGAAGGCATAATGGAGTTGATGTGGAAAAGTTCACATCTCTCGGGTGGGAATCTGGCCTACGTCGAAGATCTTTACGAGACGTACCTAAGAGACCCCAATGCAGTTCCTCAAGAGTGGCGGGATGAGTTTGATAAACTCCCCCAAGTCCAGGATACCGTGACTCAGGATATTCCTCACTCTACCGTGCGCGAGCACTTTCTCTATCTTTCCAAAAATCAGCGAGCGAGCGCACAAGCGGCTCCTGTCTCAAGTGTGAGTTCTGAACACGAAAAGAAGCAGGTGCGGGTGTTGCGGATGATCAACGCGTTCCGCGTTCGTGGTCATCAAGTCGCCAAGATCGATCCGTTGGGGCTGCTTGAGCGTGAAGATGTGCCTGATCTTGATCTGCACTTCCATGAGTTGTCCGCTGCTGATCTGGATACCACTTTCCAACTAGGTTCGTTGTTTTTCGGTTCTGAAGAGGCGCCGCTGAAAACGATTCTAGAAGACCTAACCAAAACTTACTGCACCACCGTCGGCGCCGAGTACATGCATATCGTCGATACTCAGCAAAAACGTTGGTTGCAACAGCGGATCGAGCCGGTGCGCTCGCACCCCGAGTTTGAGCCTGAATATCGTAAGCATATTCTTGAGCGTCTGACCGCTGCTGAAGGCCTAGAAAAATATCTAGGTTCGCGTTTTGCTGGTGCCAAACGATTCGGCCTTGAGGGCGGCGAAGCGCTGATCCCTTGTATGGACGAGTTGATTCAGCGCGCCGGCAAACACGGCTCCAAAGAAGTTGTGATCGGCATGGCTCACCGCGGCCGTCTCAACGTACTGGTCAACACTTTCGGTAAAAATCCGCGTGACCTGTTCGATGAGTTTGAGGGCAAGCGTACGCTGGAGACCTCTGGCGATGTTAAATACCATCAGGGCTTCTCATCTAATGTTGCTACCCCCGGTGGTGAGGTGCATATCGCGTTGGCGTTTAACCCATCGCATCTAGAGATCGCCTCGCCAGTGGTTGAAGGTTCGGTACGTGCGCGCCAGGATCGACGTAATGATGCCGCCGGTGATCTGGTACTGCCGATTACGATTCACGGTGACCAGGCATTTGCCGGTCAGGGCGTCTGCATGGAAACACTGCAGATGTCGCAGACCCGTGCCTACAAGACCGGTGGTACTGTCCACCTGGTGATCAATAACCAGGTTGGTTTTACCACCAACAAACGTGAAGATTCTCGTTCGACCGAGTACTGCACCGACGTGGCCAAGATGGTCGAGGCACCGATCTTCCACGTCAACGGTGATGATCCTGAAGCGGTGGCGTTCGTAACTCAATTAGCGCTGGACTACCGTAACGAGTTCAAGCGCGATGTGGTCATCGATCTGGTTTGCTACCGACGTCGCGGCCATAACGAGGCCGATGAGCCATCGGGCACTCAGCCGGTGATGTATCAGATCATCAAGAACCAGAAAACGACTCGCACCCTGTATGCCGAGCACCTGATCGCTGCCGGAGTCATTACTGAAGCCGAAAGCAAGGCGATGGAAGCGGATTACCGTCAATCGTTGGAAGATGGTCGTCACGTTGCCAAATCACTGGTGACGGAGCCGAACGAGGAGCTGTTTGTCGACTGGCGCCCTTATTTGGGCCACCAATGGAATCTGGAGAGCGACACTCGGGTTGAAATTGATCTGTTTAAAGACCTGGTAACTAAACTGGATGCGATCCCTGAAGGTTTCATTATCCAGCGTCAGGTTAAGAAAATCCTCGAAGACCGTAAAAAGATGGGCTCCGGAGCGATGCCGATCAACTGGGGCTTTGCCGAGACCATGGCGTATGCCACCTTGCTGGCCGAAGGCCACCCGATCCGGATCACCGGACAGGACGTCGGACGCGGTACCTTCTCACACCGCCACGCGGTGTTGCATAACCAGAAAGATGGCGACACTTACGTGCCGTTACAAAACCTGGCAAGCGACCAGCCCCGGATGACCATCTACGATTCATTCCTGTCGGAAGAAGCGGTGCTGGGATTTGAGTACG
>JBFFKD010000043.1:0-10910 GCA_041555595.1 Motiliproteus sp. | reverse complement strand
CGTCCGGATACCACTGCGGGCATCCGATGTTGCTTCAGTTCAATCGGCATGATTAATCCGACGACCGAGGCAACAACATCCTGTGGGCATCGCTTTCACTGGCAACGGCGGATTACTTTGACGGCGGTACATAGCCCTCAGCCTGATCAAACTGATCACCGCTAAAGAACCGGTCCATCTGATCGGCCAGATAGCTGCGCGATTCGGCATCCATCATATTGAGATGTTTTTCGTTGATCAGCCGTGTCTGATGCTCCAGCCACTCCTGCCAGGCTTGTTTAGAGACATGATCAAAAATCTCTTTACCTTTGGCCCCCGGATAAGGCTGACGCTCCAAACCTTCAAGCTGCTGCTGATATTTCTTACAAAAAACAGAACGACTCATGACGCTAAACTCCGCTAATAACAACGTAAATCAGATGGTAATTAACAACCGCTACCGCACCTCGAAGGCGCTACAGAGTACACCAGAGCCTCAGTTCGACTCCAGCTGCTTAAGCAATCTTTTGACCGGTGCCGCCAACCCCAGCTCGACGGGCTGCTGCGGGCAAAACCACAGATCAGCACAGTCACGAACCCGACCAGCCAGCATCCCGCTACAATCGGCGTGAACCGGATGTATCTGCAGATGAAAATGGGAAAAGGTATGACGGAAGTCGGTCCGCACTTCTACCGCAGCATAACCATCCACCTCATCACCCAGAAAATCGTGCAGCGCCTGGAGGGAGTCAAACTGCGGCAGACACCAAAGCCCACCCCACAAACCGATCGGCGGTCGCTGTTGCAATAACACCCGGCCCTGCGGATCACGAAGCAGCAACATCCAGCACGGTTTGACCGGCAGCACCTTCTTGGGACGCGGTTGCGGGAAAGATGCTGCGGCCCCTAGCTGGCGAGCCTGGCAATCGTCGTACAGCGGACAACGATCACAGTCGGGCTTACCCCGACGGCACAGGGTTGCCCCCAGATCCATAATCGCCTGGGTGTAATCGGCGCAACGCTCGACCGGGGTATAACGCTCAGACAACCGCCACAACTGTTGCTGTACCGCACTCTGACCGGACCAGCCTTCGACCGCATGCAACCGCGCCAATACCCGCTTAACATTGCCATCCAAAATCGGGGTTGCCACCCGGTGCGCTATCGACAAGATCGCCCCGGCGGTGGAGCGACCGATGCCCGGCAGGGCCTCTAACTGCTCCAGCGTCGCCGGGAACTCACCGTCATGCTGCTCAACCACCTGCCGTGCCGCTTTGTGCAGATTACGCCCACGGGCGTAATAGCCCAGGCCAGTCCACAGATGCAGCACCTGATCAATATCGGCAGCTGCCAGCTCTTCAACGGTTGGGAAGGCGGCGAGAAAACGTTCGAAATAGGGAACAACCGTCGCCACCTGGGTCTGCTGTAACATCACTTCGCTGAGCCAGACCCGGTAGGGGGTTATCGATTGCTGCCAAGGCAGCGTTTTGCGGCCATGCTGATCAAACCACGCCAGCAACTGCTGCTGGAACTGCTCGGGATTCATGTAGCTAACTTCATTAATCGATCACACCGTTAGAGTAATAAGCACAGCACCAGACTAAACTACGACCGTTACCATATATCGCGCTCAACTTATTCGACACTCGCTCTTATTGAAACAACCCTTTCAGCACGCTTTTAACCGAGTCGTTATCTTTTAATTTATCTTCCAGTTTTTGCTGTAATTTCTGTTTGGCTTGCTGGGTTGTCGCCTTGCCAATCACCTGTTTGATGCGCTGGGTATCCACCCCGCACAACTCCGCCGGATCGGTATCGAAGCCCCCCTGACAACGCAGCGGCAGAGCCAGATTATGCAACTGCTGATCGATCCGGCAGTTATCGCTGGCAAACTCCTGCAGCACGGCCAGCGACAAGCCGTAATTGAGGGTTTCATCCGGCAGGTTGACCTGGCCATCTCCAGCCAAACTGATTCCGGTCAACGCGGCCTTCAGATCACGGTTGACGATCACCCCATCGGTGATCTTGGCGGTGGCATTGAGGTTACTGAACTCGGTGTAAGCTTGCTCGGTCTCTGGTGGCAGCTGCTGGCCTTTGAGCTTGAGAATGCCACGACAGAGGGTATCGCCCAGATCGACCCCTTTTAACCGCCCCTGTTTCAACTCCAGCTGCATGTCACCGTCAACACTGTGAACGATATCGTAGATCGAATTACCTTGCGCCTGGTAGCGCCCCTGCATCGAGAACAGGCCACTGAAACGGTCAAGCTCGGTCAGATCGACCAGCAACGCACCCAGCTCGATCCCTGTCACTGTTTTTTCGGCCGTCAGGATCAATGGCTGACGACGGGCATCGATAGTGACGCTGTTGTTAAAGCTCCCCTGATACAACTGCCCCGACGCCTGCTTGAGCTCGATCAGGCCGTTGTGAGCGCTCACCAACAACTTTAGTTGTTGCATCGACAAACCCGACGCCGTCAACGCGCCCACCCCCACATCGGCCTCCAGATTCAGCGTGCGCAGCAGCTCAACCGGCAACAACGGCGCTTTAGAATAACGCGGGGCTGAGGCGGAAGCCGTCGCCTGGTTCTTATCCGACTCATTCATAGCGGATTCAGTCGGTGGTGGCAGGTATCGATCCAGATCGATGGCATCCAACTCCAGCTGCAGCCGCTGCGCCCCATTGGTTAGCGGGTAACCCAGCGCACCTTCGATCCGACTCTGATCGAGCGTCAACAGCAGCTGCTCCAATCCGATGGCCGATTCAGTCCCGGTCAATACCGCCTGCATCGCAACCCGCCGTAACGCATCATCATCTTGAGTAACCACCGCCGGCAAGCCAAGTTCGGCCAGCAGACGTTTCAGATCGAACGCCGCCAACTTTAACCGGCCACCTAACTGTGGCTGCACGGTCATCGACTCGACTTGAATGTCAGCCTCCAGCGCCAGATTGGCCAGCACCAAGGTCAGACCCGCTATCTCTGCCCTGTCTGCCGCTTGCTCGACCAGCAGATCAGCGCCAAGCTGCAGCGGCAACGGTTTGGTCAGCCCCGCATCCGACAGCGCGGCACCCGACAGCGCCACATTTAACTGCAGGCCGGTCGCGGCAAAACGCTGCTGCGCCAGATCGATCAACAATTGTGTCTGCAGCTCGGTGGCAGCCACCAGCTGCGGCTGCGCGGCTGCGCCCTGAAACAGCGCCAATTCGAACCTGACCGATGCCGGGAAAGCCTGGCCACTGATCAACTGTTGCGCGCTCAGGTTGAGATCGCGCAACTCGACCACCTGTGCACTCACCGGATCGGCATAGCGGATCTGGGCATTAATCAGTTCGATACTACCGATATTGAACGTCGGCGCAGAGGCCTGGGCATCCCCTGCCATCGCATTATCCCCCGTCTGCGGCGGCGACAACGTTTGATCAGTTTGGGTCCCGGCCGGATCCTGGGTGATGCCAGCGGCAGCAGCCTGTGCAGGCACCGTCCAATCCAGCTGCAAACCATCCAGCAGCAGCCCCTTCATCTGCAGCTGACCGCTCAACAACGGCAATACCTTGACCGAGACACTGGCTCGCTGCAGCGACGCCAGCGGCTTACCTTCCAGCGTCAACACCTCCAACGCCGGTAATGACAGGGCGATACTCGGGTATAGCGACCAACCGATATCTCCCGCCAGCTGTAATTCGACCTGCCCCTGCTCACGAGCCAACTGCTGCAACTCAGGCTTAAAATCGTTTGGATCGACCAACAATAGTAGCGATCCCAGCCCCAACAGGACCAACACAAACAGCCCGGCTACCAGTTTAAGTACCAATTTCATCAGTGTGCTCCAAGTCTCTGTTGGCCTGAATATTCAGGCTTTTAGGCGACCATCTAAGTTATTACATCTTAGTGCCTGAAAAACTGAGGTAAAGTCGAAAGCGCTCGGTGATTCATTGCAGCCACTATTGGCGCTATACTGTGCCGCTTATTTGAATAGCCGGAGTAGACCATGGGCGACCGTAAGGCCAGCGTAACGCGCAACACTCTCGAAACGCAGATCAGCATCTCGATCAATCTGGATGGCAGCGGCGAATTCCGCGCCGACACCGGCGTACCGTTTCTCGAGCACATGATGGAGCAGATCGCCCGCCACGGCCTGATCGATCTCGACATTCAAGCCAAAGGCGATCTCCATATCGACGCCCACCATACTGTCGAAGATATCGGCATCACACTGGGCCAGGCTTTTGCCCAAGCGATCGGCGATAAGAAAGGGATCACCCGTTACGGGCACGCTTATGTACCGCTTGACGAAGCACTGTCACGGGTGGTGATCGACTTTTCGGGGCGTCCGGGGCTGGCGATGGATATCCCCTTTACCCGCGCTTCGATCGGAGCACTCGATACCGAGCTGTTCGGCGAGTTCTTCCACGGCTTCGTCAACCATGCTCAGGTGACGCTTCATATCGACAACCTCAAGGGTAAAAACGCCCACCACCAGGCTGAAACGGTCTTCAAAGCCTTCGGCCGAGCCTTACGGATGGCGTTGACAGAAGACCCACGAATGGCCGGCGTGATGCCGTCAACCAAGGGTTGCCTGTAACCTTGTTAACCGATAAATTTTTTTAAATAACCCGCTAGAGCAGTTAAACATGAGCAGCGTAGCAGTCATCGATTATGGTATGGGCAACCTGCATTCGGTCGCCAAGGCACTGGAACACGTCCAGCCAGGCGTAGAGGTTCGCGTCACCGCCGATCCACAACAGATCCTCAGCGCTGATCGGGTGATCCTGCCCGGCGTTGGTGCGATCCGTGACTGCATGGGCGAGATTCGCCGCCTCAAGGTCGACCAGGTCGTGCGGCAGGTGATCGATTCAGGCAAACCGTTTCTGGCCATCTGCGTCGGTATTCAGTCACTGATGGCGCACAGCGAAGAGAACGGCGGGGTTGACTGCCTCGATTACTTCGATGGCAACGCGCTATTCTTCGGCACCGACCTGACCGACACTAACGGCGACCACCTGAAAGTCCCGCATATGGGCTGGAATCGTGTCTGGCAAAGTCGCAGCCACCCGCTGTGGGCCGAGATCGAAGACGGCGTCCGGTTTTACTTCGTCCATAGCTATTACATCAAATCAGCCCAACCCGAGCAGGTGACCGGTCGCTGCGAATACGGCGTCGAGTTCGATGTTGCGCTGGCTCAGGACAATGTCTTTGCGGTGCAGTTCCACCCCGAGAAGAGCCAAAAACCGGGTCTACAACTGCTGACCAACTTCCTCAACTGGGATGGTCAGGTATAATCCCAGCCAATGACACTGAACGGGCTAAACGCTTCCGCCACAATGGCGTCGAAGCTAGCGGTAACAGCAATGATGAGCCAGAGCATGGTGTATAACATCAAACCGCTGTTAGTGCGCAAACCGCTGACCCACTCATTTCGATCTTACTGATTCTGGAGACTCTCATGGCGCTGGCAAAACGGATCATCCCCTGCCTCGATGTTGAAAACGGCCGCGTGGTTAAAGGCGTTCAGTTCGTCGATATCCGCGACGCCGGCGATCCGGTTGAGGTCGCCAAGCGCTACGATCAGCAGGGTGCCGATGAGATCACCTTTCTCGATATCACCGCCACCCACGAAGGGCGCGATACCATGGTGCACACGGTCGAGCAGATGGCCAGTCAGGTATTTATCCCTCTCACCGTTGGCGGCGGCATCCGCACCTGCGACGACATCCGCACCATGCTCAACGCCGGCGCCGACAAGGTCAGCATTAATTCGGCGGCGGTATTCAACCCCGACTTCGTCCGCGAGGCGGCCGAGCGATTTGGTTCGCAATGCATTGTGGTCGCGATCGATGCCAAGAAGGTCAGCCAGCCGGGCGACGTCGATCGGTGGGAGATCTTCACCCACGGTGGCCGCAAGCCGACCGGACTTGATGCGATCGAGTGGGCCAAGAAGATGGTCAAGCTCGGCGCCGGAGAAATCCTGTTAACCAGCATGGATCAAGACGGCGTCAAAAACGGCTACGATCTAGGCGTGACGCGCGCCATTTCAGAGGCTGTGACGGTCCCCGTCATTGCCTCAGGCGGCGTCGGCAACCTCGACCACCTCGTTGCAGGTGTGATCGAAGGCAAAGCCGATGCGGTATTGGCGGCCAGTATTTTTCACTTCGGCGAGCACAGCATCCCCGAAGCTAAGCAGTATATGCGCGACCGAGGGATCGAAGTTCGACTCTAGAGGCCGAACTTCCAGCGATCCTCAGCTAACGACCCAACAATCATCAATAACGGACAGCCTATTATGAATACCGTCATCAGCGGCAGTGGCCTTTACACCCCGCCACACAGCATCAGCAACGATGAACTGGTCGAGGCGCTCAACCAGTATGTCGATCTCCATAACGAGCAGCATAGCGCTGAGATTGAGGCCGGCACACTGAGCCCGCTGGTGCACTCCAATAGTGATTTTATCTATAAAGCCTCGGGCATCAAAAGCCGCTATGTGATCGATAAAGAGGGGGTTCTCGACCCCACGTTTATGCGCCCTCGCATTCCGGAGCGATCCAACGATGAGCCTTCACTGCTGTGCGAGATTGGCATGAACGCGGCTAAACAGGCGCTGGAGAATGCCGGCCGTAAAGCCGAAGAGGTCGATCTGGTGATCGTAGCCTGCTCCAACTTGCAACGCGCCTATCCAGCCATCGCGATTGAGATTCAACAGCAACTGGGCTGTAACGGTTACGGCTATGACATGAACGTCGCCTGTTCGTCAGCCACCTTTGGTATCGGCGCGGCATCGGATGCGATCAAATCTGGCACGGCGCGCTGCGCGCTGGTGATCAATCCGGAGGTCACCTCGGGGCATCTGGATTTTCGTGATCGGGATTGCCACTTCATCTTCGGAGATGTTGCCACCGCTGTGGTGATCGAAGCCGAGCAAACGACCCTTGCTGAAAACAACTTTCGAATTGTTAGCACCTCATTCAAAACTAAATTTTCTAACAACATCCGCAATAACTTTGGCTTCCTGAACAACAGCCACCCCCAAACTCGAGACAGCCGCGACAAACGTTTCGTGCAAAACGGCCGCAAGGTATTTAAAGAGCTACTGCCGATGGTGACCAACGTTATCGGCAACCATCTGCAACAGCAGAACATGCAGCCTACTGACTTCAAACGGTTCTGGCTTCACCAGGCCAACCTGACCATGAACCTGTTCGCAGCCAAGAAACTGCTAGGCCGCGAGCCCGAAGCCGACGAACTGCCGATTGTGCTAGATCGCTATGCCAACACCAGTTCGGCCGGATCGATTATCGCCTTCCACCTCTATAACAGTGATTTCAACACCGGCGACAAAGGCATCCTAAGCTCATTCGGCGCCGGCTACTCGGTAGGAAGTATCTTGCTGGAGAAGCTGTAAGTCATAGCGGTTGATCAAGCAAACCCATAGCAACCGCAATTGATAAGAGCACCTGCCCAAAAGCTTGAATTGAATATGGCGTTGTCGCAATCAGCGCAAGCTGATTGCAGCGCCAACCCGACTCTAGCGGCTAATCAGCAAAGTCAGGGCAGCAGCCAAGGCCTGCGCTCTTCTCGCATCGAGCGCAGATAGCGCCGCCTGGCTTCGTTAAACAGAAAGCGCCCCAGGTCATCCGGCAACGCTAGCACATCCCCACGCCGACTCACGCCTGGGGCTCGGGCCAGAACCTCAAAATCAAGATCGTCAATCTGGTAACGTCGTTGTAGCGCTACAGGAAGATTAACCGGCCGGTTGAGGCGGTAGCACCAAGATTCAAAGCATAGATCATTGGATTGCCGCAGCGGCTGCCCAGCCACATTGACGCCTCGCCAAGGTTTTCCTTGGATGTAACGGTAACCATCAGCATTCTCGATCGAACCGGTTGACTGACACCCAAGCATCAGCCAAACAAACAGGCCAACCCATAGCGCTTTCATAGCAACCTCCGAGGCAAGATCCAAGCAAAAAGCTCGCGCTTATCCGTATGAAAGGCTATCGCTAAACAAGTTCCGCTAAACGCTCAGCAGTGAGTCAGATCCCGTACGCCAGGCGATAGGCTTTGATCGACTCAACCTGGTCAGCGCGATCGCCCTGCTGCTCCAGATACTCGATCAGATCGGCCAGGCTGATAATACTGATAACCGGCATTCCAAAGTCGCGCTCAACCTCCTGAATCGCCGACAACTCACCCGTCCCCTTCTCCTGTCGGTCCAGCGCGATAACCGTGGCGGCAGGCTCCGCTCCAGCGGTTTCAATCAGCGTCATCACTTCACGAATGGCCGTGCCGGCAGTAATCACATCATCGATAATCAACACGCGACCCTCAAGCGGAGCGCCAACCAGGTTGCCACCTTCACCGTGATCCTTGGCCTCTTTACGATTAAAAACATACGGCAGGTCACGACCGTAATCATTCGCCAGCGCCACACAGGTGGTAGCGGCCAATGGGATACCTTTATAGGCTGGGCCCAACATCACATCAAAAGGCACTGCTGCTGCATCGATTGCAGCCGCGTAATAGCGACCCAGCTTTGCCAACGCACCGCCGGTATTGAACAGGCCAGCATTAAAGAAGTAGGGGCTAACTCGACCCGATTTGAGAGTAAATTCGCCAAACTTGAGCACTCCGCGCTCGATGGCAAACTCTATAAATTCACGCTGGTAGTCTTGCATGCTGTCTATCTCAGTTATGTCGGCTTAAATACCAGGCCAACTCGGCCCGTCCAAAAGGCCGATATCATACAACGACGATCAGCAAGGCTCTATGCCGCTGGAGGCGATCGCTCACTGCAAATGCGCTTAACCCGAGAAATGACTGCAACTAACTGTTCAGTTTCGCCACCATTGGACTTACAATTCGCGCGATAAAAGATATCTCAGACAAAAACAATAAGGTTGTAGCATGCGCGTCATCACGCTAAACGTCCAAGGCATCAAACAAGCTGCCGAAAGAGGACTTTTCGACTGGTTCATCAAGCAGGACGCGGATGTCATCTGCCTGCAGGATATTCAGGCCAAAGAATACCAACTCGACGACGCGATCTACCACCCGCAAGGTTATACGGCGTATTTCTTCGACGCTTTCGAGGACGACTATAGCGGCGTCGCGATCTACTGCAAAAAGCCACCCAAGGCGATCATGACTGGACTCGGGTTTGAACTGTGCGATTTTCACGGCCGCTTTATCCAGGCCGATTATGACAATTTCAGCGTGATCTCGATGTCGATCCCATCCGGCCTCAAGGGCGATGACGCCCAATCGCAAAAGCTGCATTTCATGGAAAACTTTCTCAACCATCTGCGCAAAACCCTGCGCAAGCGGCGCCAGTTTATTTTCTGTGGTACCTGGAACATCGCTCACAAAACCATGGATCTGAGCAACTGGTACGTCAATCAGAAAAGCTCGGGGTTTCTATCTGAAGAGCGCCAGTGGCTAGATGTTGTTTTCAACGAGCTAGGCTTTACTGATGCGTTCCGCGAGATCAACCACGCCGACCATCAATTTACCTGGTGGCCTCCCTACAACAAGGCCTGGGCGCTAAACGAAGGGGCCCGATTAGACTATCAGGTCACCACCAGCGAGTTGCGTAAGACGATCAGCGCCGCCAAGATTTTTAAAGATGCGCAGTTCAGCGAACACGCGCCGCTGATGATCGATTACGATATCAAGCCGTAACAAAAACGACGCTGCTCTTACTTTTCACCAGCTCCGTTAGAACAACTCCTCGGAGGTAACACTATCGGTGCTGGTCGCCTTCTTCACCGCCGCACTGCGCGGCACATCCTGCTCGCGAAACATCTCAAAAATGGCATCTTTCTGACCCGGATACGCTAACAATCCGGTGATCGGATCAATTCGCACACTGACAATACCTTCCGGCGGTACCATCGATTGCTCAGGCGCACCCTCGAGCGCCTTGGCCATATAATCGATCCAGATAGGCAACGCCGCTACACTGCCAAACTCACTGCGACCCAGCGTTTGAGGCTGGTCGAAACCGACCCACACCGAAGCCACTAACCCTGAATTAAAGCCTGAAAACCAGGCGTCTTTCAGGTCGTTCGTGGTGCCGGTCTTACCGGCCAGGTCGTTACGCCCCAGCTTTTTGGCTTTAGTGCCGGTACCGCGCTTAATCACGTCTTGCATGATATTAGTGATCAGATAGGCGCTTTGCGCATCAACGATTCGAGGCGCCAGCGGCAGGTGAGTAATGGTCGCCTGAAGCTCATCAGCAACCTCTTTGTCGGTATCTGCGACAGTAGAACTCACCGCATTCGAGACCAATACCGGGGCTTCCAAGCCGACCTCCTGTTGCGCCACATAAACACAACCGTCACACACCGTCACAGGCGATGCCTGAAACAAAACCTCACCCCGGCGGTCTTCAACCCGCTCCAACCAATAAGGCTCGATCTTATACCCCCCATTGGCGAACACAGCATAACCGGTAGCCAACTCCATCGGCGTGACATCGGCACTGCCCAACGCCAAGGACAAATTATTGGGCATTCTTGCCGGGTCAAAACCAAACCGACTGAGATATTCAAGCGTCGGCTCGACGCCCATCGAGCGTAATATACGGATCGATACTAGATTGCGAGACCGGTACAGCGCCTCTCGAAAACGTGTCGGGCCATAAAATTTCTTACTGTAGTTCTCCGGCCGCCAACTACTTTCAAGATTCTTATCCTCAAACACAACGGGCGCATCATTGATAATCGATGCGGGAGTAAAACCACTGGCGAGCGCGGTGGTGTAAATAAACGGTTTAAAGTTTGAACCCGGTTGGCGCGTACCTTGAATCACTCGATTAAATTTGCTCTGCTGAAAGCTAAAGCCGCCAACCAAGGCTCGTACCGCACCGTTTTTAGGTGCTAGCGCCACGATAGCACTCTGCACTTGCGGCAACTGACGCAACTGCCAGCCAGCGT
>JBFFKD010000042.1:0-11023 GCA_041555595.1 Motiliproteus sp. | reverse complement strand
CGAAGGTTTCACCCAACAGTAACCAGCCTCCCAGTACGGCAAAGATCGCTTCAGTGGAGAGGATCAAGGCGGTGATGCTGGGTGCAATTTTACGCTGACCGATAATCTGCAAGGTGCAGGCGATGCCGCTCGATGCTACGCCGGCATACAGCAGAGGCAGCCAGGCGGCTTGGAAATCGGGCAGGCTGGGTGTTTCATACAGCAGGGCTGCAATGCTGGCCCATAGGGCCGCGACCATGAACTGGCTGATTGACAGGCTGATCGCATCAACCTTACGCGACAACCAGCCGATCACGATCACATGGGCGGTCCAGAAGCAGGCCCCGATCAACTCTAGCAGATCGCCGTATGCCATCTTGAAATCCGGTCCGATCGACAGGCTGTACAGCCCCAGAACCGCTAAAATCACACCGCTCCACGTCTGCGGATTGGTGCTCTGACCCAGCAGCATGCCGGCGATCGGCACCATCACGATATACATCCCGGTGATAAAACCCGCGTTGCCGGCGGTGGTGTGAAGCAGGCCGATCTGCTGGAAGCTGAAGCCGCCGAACATGATAGTACCGGCCGCCAGCCCGCCCAGTAGCAGTGTTCTTCCCTGTGGCAGCCGTTTCTTGCCCATCAAAAACCACAGCGGTAGCAGTGATAGCGCGCCCAGCAGGAAACGCGCAGCGTTGAAACTGTGCGGCTCCAGATAGGCCATTCCGGCACTCTGGGCGACGAAGGCGAAGCCCCAGATAGCGGCGACGCTGATCAATATTAGGTGCGAGGGGGTGATGAAGGACATTATGGGGATGCTCCAGCGAACTCTGATTGTAACGGGGTTGATGACGCTAAATGAGTCAATGACAGGGCGCTATTTTAGGCATCCAGGTGGTCAACGGGTAGTAATTAACGAATGATATGACGCCCCAGTGCGTTAGAAACTTAGTTCGTAGTGCTGTTTTGCTTTGGAATCGTAAGTGGTGGCCGTTTGAGTCGCGCCGGGTGATCCTCTGGCTGGGCAAACTGATCCAGTCACTGCTGTTATTTCGTGGGTTTAGAAGTGCTGTCGGGTTGCTTGTCTCCGGTCAGGCTGCGCACCAGAAAACGGTGCTGGAAGCGGTCACTGGTGCTTGCCAGCCAGCGGGTCATCAAGGCGACGAATACTAGGCTGAACAGCAGCCGCAACCATAATACGCCGGAGATATCGGCACCGAGCAGCAGCACCAGCAGGGTGTCTTCAATCAGGCTGTGGCACAGCGCTAGCAGACAGAGGGCGGAGAAGATATCACGTGTGTTGATATGGCCAGCCTGGGCTTCACGGATCAGTAAGCCTCCGCCGAAAGAGAGCCCCAGTGTGATGCCGATAATCGTCAGGCTGGTGGCCTGTGGGCCGATGCCGAGCAGTCGTAACACTGGCTTCAACAGCCAGATCATCAGCCGCTCGATATGAATCCAGCGTAGAAATCGCAGCAGGCTCAGAAGTGCGCTGACCACTACTACGATCATCGCCAGGCTCTCTAGTTGTCCCAATGCCCAAGCCTTGAGGCTGTGGTCGATCTGCGGTGGTGTCCAAAGCAGCTCGACCGGTTGTTGTAACCAACCGCCCCAGCGGTACAGATGGTGCAACAGCAGGCCGAACAATAATGCGCCGATCAGACGGATTAGTAGCGCGGTGATAAAACGGACCCCGGCCCTCTGCACGATCCGTACCTCTACCGGCAGGCCGTGAGCTATCAGCATTAAACCTGCGAGCACCGTCACCTGAGCGACGCTGAGATTTTCTTGCGGAGCCAGTTGGAAGAACAGCAGCATGCCGGCATAGATGTTGGTCAGTACGGTGGTGGTCCAAACCAGTCCCATTGAATCGGGTAACCCGACCAAGCTCATCAGCGGCTCTAACAATTTGCTGATCAGAGGAATTGCACCGACCTCTTCAAGGACTTTCATTACGATGATAACCGGGATCATCAACTTGAACAGAGTGGAACAGACCGAGTAGATCTCCCGAACTAGCTCGGTCAGGGTGAGGGTTACAAACGGCTGTTGGGCTAATCTGTTGAGCATGCTATGCCTCGGCAAGGGATCTATAAGCGAGGCCGGAGAGTTTAAAGATTTTTTTTGGTTTGGGTATTTTTTGAAGGCTTCATTTGATTGAAGAGAGTCGATTTGTAACTACACCTAATAGATCGCCGATATTTTATAAAATCTGAACATTGCCAATCTATAGCTTAATGAGCGTCGCTATCTAAACGCCCTACAGCAGCGGCAGCGGATCGGTATTCAGGAGCAGGCAGGCGATCCAATCCTGAACACGTTTGAATGTCGGTCTCGTTAAAGCGGAATGAATGTGCCGGTACTAGTCAGTCTTATCTTTAAACTCGCATAGGTCTTCGATCAAGCAGGCCCCACAGCGCGGCTTGCGCGCTACACAGATATAACGGCCGAGCAGGATCAGCCAGTGGTGTGCGTCGAGCAGAAACTCCTTGGGGATAAACTTGAGCAGCTTGTTCTCGACCTCGACCACGTTTTTGCCGGGGGCGATCTTGGTCCGGTTGGCAACCCGGAAGATATGGGTGTCGACCGCCATGGTCGGTTGGCGGAAGGCGGTGTTGAGTACTACATTGGCGGTCTTGCGGCCGACGCCGGGCAGTGCTTCGAGTTCGGCTCGATTATCGGGCACCACCGAGTTGTGCAGTTCCACCAGCATCTTGCAGGCCTTGTAGACGTTTTCGGCCTTGGCGTTATACAGTCCGAGGGTCTTGATGTAGGACTTGAGGCCATCAACACCGAGCGCAACGATCGCCTCGGGGGTGTTCGCTACCGGGAACAGCTTATCGGTGGCTTTGTTGACGCCGACATCGGTCGATTGAGCCGACAGCGTCACCGCTACCAGCAGTTCAAACGGGGTGGCGTAGTTTAACTCGGTCTCGGGGTGCGGGTTATCGTCACGCAGGCGAGCGAAGATCTGTTGGCGCTTGTCTCTATTCATACCGTCTATTCAACTCAAGGCTGCCTACACGTGGATGTCAGCCAGTCACCCGGACCCGCTTGGAGCTAACGGCAACGGCCACTGCCGGTTTTGTGCGTTGCTTGAGCCGCTCGTCGATGATGTTTTTGAGGGCGATGATCAGTCCCATGCCGACGAAGGCTCCGGGTGGCAAGATGGCAAACAGAAAGCCTTGGTAGTCATCGACGAATACTAGCTTCCAGCTCTCGGCTGAAGCACCGAACAGCAGCTGCATATCGGCAAACAGCATGCCGGTACCGAGCAGTTCACGGATCGCACCGAGCAGCAGCAGGACAATACTGAAGCCGACGCCCATCATTAAGCCGTCAAGCATCGCTGGCAGCGGTGTGTTTTTGCGAGCGAATCCATCAGCACGACCCAGAATGGCACAGTTAGTTACGATCAGCGGGATGAAAATTCCGAGGATCTCGTACAGCTCGTATGTCAGCGCCTGCATCAGTAGTTCCACGCAGGTCACCAGCGATGCGATGATCATCACGAACGCAGGCAGTCGCACGGTGGCTGGAACCAGGTTGCGGATCAGCGACACGAACAGGTTAGAGAAGATCAGTACCAACGTGGTCGCTAGGCTCAGGCCCAGCGCGTTGACCACCGAGCCGGTAACCGCCAATAGAGGACATAATCCGAGCAGCTGCACCAGCGCCGGGTTGTTGTGCCAAAGACCGTCGAGAGTGATTTTACGTAGCTGCTGCATCGACGGTTGATCCTGAGACGCTTGAACGGGCTCGGAGGTTAGAGCGGGAGTATCAGCCATTGTCATTCGCTCCGGTGTGGTCTTTTTGGATAGGATCCGTGCTGATGGGCTCTGCCAACAGCGTGGCGCGGTTCTGGCGGAACGTCAGGATCGCTTGCTTGACCGCTCCGACCACTGCTCGCGGAGTGATGGTGGCGCCGGTAAACTGGTCGAAGCGTCCGCCGTCCTTGCTGACCGCCCAACTGGAATCGTTGTCACCGACCAGCTGTTGACCGTCAAATCCCAGAATCCAATCTGATTTCTTGATGTCGACCTTGTCGCCCAAGCCTGGTGTCTCTTGGTGCCGTAGCACCCTGACTCCGGCGATCGTCTCATCGAGCCGGACGCCGACGATCAGATCGATATTGCCGGTGTAACCGTCGGGTGCGATGACAGGCAGAATGACAGTGTGGATCTGGCCGTTACTGCGAGCGCGATAGGCCTCAACCGGTTGTGAGTAACCGAGTGCTTCGGCACGGTTGAGTCGTACGCTGTCGTGTAGCAGGTCGTTGTCGTGCTGGTGCTGCGGTACGATCTGATACAGAGCCTTGGCGCGTGCCTGCTTGCGGTTCTCGGCGATGCTGTCGAAAGTGGCCGATTGTGTCAGGGCGATGGCGCCAGCGGTCAGCACTGCAAAGGCGGCCAGCGCCAGTGCGTTGTGACGGATCGCGCCGAAGATGGAGGTATCGTTACTGGCCATCACTTCCTCACGATGCCGCGTTGGGCTTGCTTATGACCGTAGGTACGCGGACGGGTGTAGTAATCCAAAAACGGTGCCACCAGGTTCATCAGTAACACCGCAAAGGCGATCGCGTCGGGATAGTTGCCCCAGTTGCGGATCAGGTAGACCAAGATGCCGAGGCTGGCCCCAAAGATTAGCTTGCCTTTGTTGCTGGTGGCCGCAGTGACGGGGTCGGTGGCGATAAAGAATGCCCCGAGCATGGTGGCGCCGGTGGTTAGGTGAAACATCGGTGAGGCGAAGTTACTCGGATCGGAACCGTAGAAGAAGCCCGAGATCATAAACATTGCGAACAGCATCGCCACCGGGATGTGCCAGGTATAGACCTTGCGAATCAGCAGATAAACGCCACCAGCCAGATAGGCCAGGCTGATCCCCTGCCAGGGCTCGAGGCCGTTCATTAATTGGGACTGTGCCCAGAGCTCATCGGCGGTGATGGCTCCTTTATGCTTGAAGGTATCGAGCGGCGTCGCCATCGTTACCGCGTCGGGCAACTGCAATTGACCGAAGATGATCGCCACCGAATCGGCCAGACCGGGCAGGTCCGTGGGGCTGTCTAATAACGTAAAAGGTGCGCTCCAGCGGGTCATCTCGACCGGAAACGAGATCAGTAGCAGCGCGTAGGCGATCATGGCAGGGTTGAACGGGTTCTGTCCCAACCCACCATAGAGTTGTTTTGCGATTACGATGGCAACGAAGATGCCAATCGCGGTGATCCACCAGGGTACATAGGGCGGTAGTGCCAGTGCCAGCAGTAGTGCCGTCAGAATGGCGCTGTAGTCACCCAGATAAAAACCAAGCGGCCGGCGTCGTAACTTGATCACGATCGCCTCAAACAGCAGCGCCAGAGTGCTGGCGAACAGCACGTTGATCAGCGCCCCCCAACCGAAGTAGTAGCACAGCGCGGCCAGACCGGGCAGGGCAGCTAAGATCACCTGCCGCATCACATGACCGGCTTGGCCGGCTTTATGGGCGTGGGGTGAGCTGATGTGTATCAGAGCCATCGATAGTTAACCTGCTGTGTCGGAATCGGCAGTCTCGGAGGTAGACTGTGTTGCGGTCGCTGCGGCCAGTTGCTGCTCGGCTGCGGTCGCCTTGGCTTTGAGTTTGACCAGCGCGGTGCGTAGCGAATCGGCTGCCGGCAACCCTTTAGTTTCGGCATCGGCCAGAGCCTTCTCGGTCTTATTGACCTTGGTGCGGGCGATCGCGGCAGCGCTCTTGAGTGCTTTTAAGTCCGGACCTGTTGTCGATGCTGACGCCGGTTGGTCGGCTTCGGCGGCGGCAAAGGCCTGCTGAGCGTGCTCGGCGTTCTGGCTCAGTTGTGCCAGCTGGGCTGCTAGCTCGGAGGTGTCGCTGCCATCGGCTTGGGCCTGGTCGAGTGCCTTTTGGGCCTTTTTTAGCTTGGTCCTGGCGATTGAGGCGGCCGTCTTCAAGGCTTTGATATCGATCGGAGCATGCTCGGTTGCAGCATTATCGCTGATTGTATCGGCTGATGCGCTGGCTTGGGCCTGCTCCAGTGCTTTTTGAGCGGTTTCGGCCTTGCCGCGCAGTAGCTCCAGCGAGGCGCGCAGCTTGTCGGCGCTGGGGGCCTGTTTGGCCTCGGCGTCGGCGAGAGCTTTCTCAGTTTTGTTCAGCTTGGTGCGTGCCGTCGCAGCGGCGATCTTTAGTTCGGCTAGAGTCGGAGCGGGGGCCGGATTTTGTTGCTCGGCACTGCGCAGTGCTTGCTGCGCCGCTTCGACCTTGGCGGTCGCGTCACTCACTGCCGTCTCGAATGTGGCTAGCTCGTTGCCGTCGTCACGTGCTTGAGCCAGCGCCTTCTCAGCCTTCTTGAGTTTGGTGCGAGCGACAGCTGCGGCGGTTTTGAGGCTTTTTATCTGCGCTTGTGGATCGCTATCAGCGACAGGCGGTGTCGCTGGGATCGAGCTGGTTGTTGGGCCTGCACTGCTCTTGTCGTTCTGCTCGGCCTTAGCTCGAGCGGCTGCTTCGGCCCGGGCTTTACGCTTGGCCGCTTTGTCGAGCTTCTCCTGCTCCAAGCGAGCCTCGCGGGCTTCGAAGCGAATGCGGGCTTGCTCGGCGTTGCGCTGATCGAATTGTTCGCGGCGGATCTCGCCCTTGGCAAAGCGGTAGTATTGCACCAGCGGAATATTGCTGGGGCAGACGTAGGAGCAGGCGCCGCATTCGATGCAGTCCATCAGGTTGTGCGCCAGTGCCTTGTCGAACTCTTTACCCTTGGCGAACCAGTATAACTGCTGCGGTAATAGTTCGGCCGGACAGACCTGCTCACATTGGCCGCAGCGGATGCAGTTCTGCGCCGGTGGTGGTTCGCCAAACTCTTCGGCGGTGGCGGCGATGACGCAGTTGCTGGTCTTGATCACCGGGATTTGCGGGTCGTTGAGACTGTAACCCATCATCGGACCGCCCATGACCAGACGGTTCAGGTGCTGGTTGTCGACGCCGCAATGATCCAGCAGGTGCTGGATTGGCGTGCCCAGCAGCACCTCGAGATTACCGGGCCGCGCCAGCGCTTCACCGGTCAGGGTGGTGATTCGTGAAATCAGCGGTTGGCCGTGGCAGACCGCCCGTTCAACCGCGGCCATGGTGCTGACGTTTTGCACTACGATGCCGATGTCAGCCGGGATCCGGCCAGATGGTACTTCGACGCCGGTCAGTAGTTTGATCAGCTGCTTTTCGCCGCCGGAGGGGTATTTGGTGGGCACCACCACGACCTCGATATCAAGCTCGCTCAGACGGGCGGCCCGGGTCAGCGCCATCGCCGCTTCGGGCTTGTTATCTTCGATGCCGATCAGGCAGTGCGTTGGCTTGATCAGATGAGCGGCGATCTCGATGCCGCCGATGATCGATTCGGCCCGTTCGCGCATCAACACGTCGTCGGCGGTGATGTACGGTTCGCACTCGACACCATTGATGATCAGTGTGTTGACGATATGGTCATCGGACAGGTGCAACTTGACGGCGGTGGGGAAGCCTGCCCCGCCCATGCCCGAGATACCGGCGCGGCGGATAGTATTGGCCAGCTCTGTTTTGTCGAGGCTGCGAAAATCGGCCACCCCACTGTGCTCGATCCAGCGTTCATGACCATCGGGTTCGAGCTGGATGCACAACCCCTCCATGCCGGATGGGTGCGGAATCGGTGAACAGTCGATGGCGGTAATGGTGCCCGAGGTCGGTGCGTGCAGGTAGGCGCTGACATGACCGGTAGGTTCTGCAATCGGCTGGCCTTTGAGTACCTTGTCGCCGACTTCGACTAGCGGTGTCGCCGGGGCGCCAATGTGTTGCTGCAGCGGCAGGATCAGTAGCTTGGGCAGCGGTACCGTTTCGAGTGGTCGTTGTAACGACTGGCGTTTATTTTCGGCTGGGTGGATGCCACCGTGGAAACTCCAGATACGGCTCATGCGGCGTCACCCTTGTCGTCGGTCGATTGGTTGGCGTGTTGCTGTGAATGAGGAGCCTGTGGGTGGAGCGCCAGATCACGACTTCGATCGGTGGCGATCAGTTGTACGCCTGGCTGCGGCTGGGCCCAGGTCCAGGTTGCCAGTGTGGTTTCGATCGGAATCATGTCGATGCAGTCAACCGGACAGGGCTCTACGCACAGGTCGCAACCGGTGCATTCAGAGGTGATCACGGTGTGCATCTGCTTGGCGGCGCCGAGGATGGCATCGACCGGGCAGGCCTGAATGCATTTGGTGCAGCCGATGCACTCATCTTCGCGGATATAGGCTACCGACTTAACCTGTTGTTCGCCGTGTTCTGCATCTAGCGGCAACGCTTCAACATCAAGCAGATCGGCCAAGGCTGTGATGGTGCTTTCACCGCCGGGTGGACACTTGTTGATCGCCTCGCCGTTAGCGATCGCTTCGGCGTAGGGGCGACAGCCAGGGTAGCTGCACTGGCCGCACTGGGTCTGTGGCAGTAATGCATCGATCTGGTCAACGATCGGGTTGCCCTCGACCTTGAACTTGATCGAGGCATAACCGAGCAGGGCACCAAAGATCAGCGCCACAACAAGCAAAACGACTACGGCAATTAAAATAGGATCCATCGCTACGGCACCTTAGACCTGAACCAGGCCGGTGAAGCCGAGAAACGCCAACGACATCAGTCCGGCAGTGATCATGCCGATGGCCGCGCCCTTGAACGGGGTTGGTACATCGGCACTGGCGATCCGTTCGCGCATGGCCGAGAACAGAATCAATGCCAGCGAGAAACCCACCGCGGCACCGAAGCCGTAAAAGGTCGACTCCATAAAGCTGTTCTGCTTGTTGATGTTGAGTAGCGCCACGCCGAGGACGGCGCAGTTGGTGGTGATCAGCGGCAGGAAGATCCCCAGTACCCGGTACAGCAGTGGGCTGGTTTTATGTACCACCATCTCGGTGAACTGCACCACCACCGCGATCACCAGAATAAAACTGATGGTGCGCAGATAGGCGATATCGAGCGGCAGCAGCAGGTATTGGTACACCAGATAACTGCAGATCGACGATAGCGTGAGTACGAAGGTGGTCGCCAGTGACATCCCCATGGCGGTTTCTAGTTTGTTGGAAACGCCCATGAACGGACATAGACCCAGAAACTGAACCAGGACAAAGTTGTTCACCAGCACAGTGCTGATCAGAATTAGCAGGTAATCGGCCATCGACCGCAGGCTCTCGTATTGATCCGGTTAAAGATTGTCATTGTCGGGTTAGCGAAAAAAAGCCGCCTATTTTAGCGGTAAAGCCCGCGCTTAGCTATCGTATGAATGGTTATCGTTGGTTGCGCCAGCCCGTGCCTTAGCAATTGAATCGCTTGGTTATTGAATGGCTTACTTGGCCAGTCAGTATTCCTCATGCCCGACTACGAAAAGGGGGACGTAGCCGGGCAATTGGAATTAGATGCCGTTGCTATTAGATAACACTGGCTTGCTTGAGCAGTGCGATCGCCTCGTTGACGGCGTTGCTTGCGTTGTCGCTGTCGATCTTGATGCTGTATTCCGCGTAGCTCGGTGCTTCAGGTACCACGCATAGACAGATTAGGCCGGCGTTGACCATCAGTTCGGCTACCGCGTCGAGGCGCATCGCGGCCTGCTCTCGACATGCATCGTCGCTGCCTAGATCCTGATTGACCGCCAGCTGCAATTGAGCATCGCTGATGACCGTGACGGCACGGCCCTGGTCGAACAGCTGTTTCTCCAGCGTGTTAGCTACTGCTTGACGCTGTTGGCTATTGCTACCACTGAGGTAGAGTTTGGCGGCTGTCTGGCCAAAGCGACGAGCTCGATCACTGGCATTGACCAAAACAGTGTCGCTCAGCTCTGCGCTGTCGCTGATCTGGACGCCGTCGTTGCCGACACTCTGGCTGATCATGCCAGCTCCGACGGTTAGATTACTGAGCCGGTCTACCACGATAAAGCTACCGGTACCTTGATGGCTGGCATAATCGTCGGCGATCACGGGCCGATCCAAATTGAATTCGCATAGGCCTATCTCGTTCAGGGCCAGCTCGCTACCGGGTTGCTCAGCCATCGTATTGACGTCGATCTTATGACGCAGGCTGGAGATGTGGCCGGTAACGGTGGTGGTACCGATCTTGATCAGGTACTCCTTACCAGGCAGCATCGCGTTCTCATTCATCCACACCAGGTTGGCGTTGAAGCGATCGGTGGCGACCGGCTCCTGGTTGGCGTGGACGATCATGTCGCCACGGCTGACGTCGATCTCATCTTCCAGAGTCAGGGTCACCGCCATCGGTGCGAAGGCTTGCTCCAGATCGCCGTCGTAGGTAACGATCGACTTGACCTTAGAGCGTTTGCCCGACGGCAGGACCGAGATCTCGTCGCCGGGTTTGACGATGCCCGATGCCAGTGTGCCGCAGTAGCCACGGAAGTTGAGGTTGGGGCGGTTGACGTACTGTACCGGGAAGCGCAATTCGTCGAAGTTGCGATCGGAGGCGATCTCGACCGACTCGAGAATCTCCATTAGCGGTTTGCCGGTGTACCAGGGGGTCGACTCGGACCGGTTGACCACGTTATCGCCATTGAGCGCCGACAACGGCACGAAGTGGACGTCGTTCATGTTCAGACCCTGAGCGAAATCCTCGAAGTCAGCCTTGATGTCGTTGAATACCTGCTCGGAAAAGTCCATCAGATCCATCTTGTTGATGGCCACGATCGTATGCTTGATCCCCAGCAGCGAGGTGATAAAGCTATGCCGCTTGGTCTGGGTCTGGACGCCGTGACGAGCGTCGATCAGGATTACCGCCAGATCACAGGTCGAGGCGCCAGTGGCCATGTTGCGAGTGTATTGTTCGTGCCCAGGGGTGTCTGCGATGATGAACTTGCGCTTGGCGGTGGAGAAGTAGCGGTAGGCCACGTCGATGGTGATGCCCTGCTCACGCTCGGCCTGCAAGCCATCGACCAGCAGTGCCAGATCGATCTCATCGCCAGTGGTACCCGACTTGACGCTGTCGGATTTGATCGCTTCGAGCTGATCTTCGTAGATCATCTTGGAATCATGCAGCAAGCGTCCGATCAGGGTGCTCT